>JBATTD010000557.1:0-4704 GCA_049670345.1 Ignavibacteriaceae bacterium | reverse complement strand
GGTTCATCGTATTGGATATTTGTAAAACCATAAGCTTCCGGATCCATTGCAATCAAACAAACTGCAATGTATTGCGGAACGTAATTTCTAGTTTCTCTTGGTAAGTATCTTCTTATTTCCCAAAAATTTTCACTGCCCGACTTACGCATTGCTCTTCTAACTCTTCCCTCACCAGCATTATAAGCAGCCAGAGCAAGATACCAATCACCAAATGATTCATATAGATTTTTTAAATGCTTTGCAGCCGCAATGGTAGATTTGTTCGGGTCTCTTCTTTCATCAAGATAAAAATCAGTTTTAAGTCCATATATTTTTCCGGTTGATTTTATGAACTGCCATAAACCAACAGCGCTTGCCCATGAACGTGCTCTTGGATTTAAACCGCTTTCCATCATGCTTAAATATTTTAACTGATCGGGAACTGACTCTATTGATAATATTCTGGACATCATAGGAAAGTATATTCCTGAACGGGAAAGCCAATTGTACATAACAGTATTACCTTTACCGGTAAAGTATTCTATAAATCTCTCTACGTAGGAGTTTACTTCGAGCGGGATATCTGCTGCAACAACTTCAGTAATGTGCCCGTTTTCCGAAGATGATAATTCCAATTCGGCAACCGATTCTTTCATCCATTCTTCATAGGCAGCAAATGAAACACCTTTGGGCGGTTCTTCCAAACTATCTATAAATGCTTTGTAATCTTCTGTTATTGCATTTGCTAATTCAACATAAGCGTCGTTTTGTTCTATGCCAGGATAGTAACTAAGATTATTAATATTCCTCAATGCTGCTTCAAAATATTCTACAGTAGAAGTGACATCACTTTCTTCTTTCTTTTCAAGAGCAGACAGATAATTCTGCCTTGCTTGTTCAAGCATCTCAGAAACAAGGCTGTTCTTTTGGTATTTATCTTTATTTGATGAAGATTCATCATCTTTTGTTATTTCAGCATTTCCACCACAGGAATTGAATAACATTGCTATCATTAACAAAAAAGCAAATCGAAACAAATATGTTATCATTCGTTCTCCAAATTGAAACTTTAAGCCGAAATTTATCATTTAGAATTGGTTTTATCAAGCATAAAATTAGATGATTTCTGTAACCTTATGTTTTTTAAGGAGTTACAATTCATATATTTATAAAGGAATATTGCTGTGCTTCTTTTTTGGATTAGCATCAACTTTCGTGCGAAGTAATTTGAAAGCATTAATCAATTTTATTCTTGTTTCACTCGGTAAAATTACATCATCTACAAATCCTCTTTCAGCAGTAATGTATGGATTTGCAAATTTTTCCCTGTATTCATTTATTTTTTTATTGAGTTCTTTGTCAGGATCTTTAGCAGCCGAAATTTCCTTTTTAAAGATGATCTCCACAGCACCTTTTGGTCCCATTACTGCAATCTCAGCAGATGGCCATGCATAGTTAAAATCGCCGCGGATATGTTTGGAATTCATTACATCGTAAGCACCGCCGTATGCTTTTCTGGTAATTACTGTTACCTTTGGTACTGTTGCTTCACTGAATGCAAAAAGTAATTTTGCACCATTACGAATTATCCCATTCCACTCTTGTTCAGTTCCGGGTAAAAATCCCGGTACATCCTCCAGCACTAAAATAGATATACCAAACGCATCACAAAATCTTACAAACCTTGCCGCCTTTACAGAAGCATTTATATCTAGAACACCGGCTAAAACAGAAGGTTGGTTTGCAATTATTCCAACCGAAATTCCTCCGATCCTCGCAAATCCACATATTATATTTTCAGCGTAATATTTATGAATTTCAAAAAAATCATTATCATCAACCACCAGTTTAATGATCTCCTTCATATCGTAAGGTTTATTCGGATTAGCTGGTACAATTTTATCTAATTTGGGTTCCGGTTTAACAGTGCTTTCATCCAATTCAAATTCAGGAGGTTTATCCCGGTAATTAAGTGGAATGTAACTCATAAGCTTTCGAACGTTCAACAGTGTTTCAACTTCGTTATTATAAATGAAGTGGGCAACACCACTTTTTGTTGCATGAGTTTCTGCTCCGCCTAAATCTTCAAAAGTAACCTCTTCGTGCGTAACAGTTTTTACAACGTTTGGTCCAGTAACAAACATATAGCTCGTATTTTTTGCCATAAAAACAAAATCTGTAATAGCAGGTGAATAAACAGCACCACCGGCACAAGGGCCAAGCACAACAGATATTTGCGGGATTACTCCCGAAGCAAGAGTATTTAAAAGAAAGATATCTGCATAACCGCCTAGACTAACAACACCCTCCTGTATTCTTGCACCACCGGAATCATTTAAACCGATAACCGGAATTCCCGTTTTCATTGCCATGTTCATAATCTTAACAATTTTTTCGGCATGAGTTTCGGAAAGTGATCCGCCAAATACCGTAAAATCCTGGCTGAACACAGCTATCGGTCTCCCATCAATTTTTGCAAAACCGGTTATCACACCATCGCCGGGAAAATGCTGTTTATCTAAGCCAAAATCGGTTGCACGGTGTTTCACAAAGGCATCAATTTCATCAAAGCTGCCTTCATCAACAAGCAGTTCTATTCGTTCTCTTGCCGAAAGTTTTCCTTTATCGTGTTGGGCTTTTATCCTTGCTTTACCACCGCCGAGTTTTGCTTTCTCTCTTAATTTTTTTAGTTCTTCAATTTTGTCTTTCATTACGTGAACCCTAGGAATTATTTAATAATCGGCTTTTAAATTTAGTTATTAATGGTTAATGATTTAACACATTTAAAATCCACTTAAAATGATGATTATATTCATACCAAAAACGGATTATGAAATTTTTCATAACCGATTGTGCTTTCATCACCATGTCCCGGATAGATTATTATATCATCGGGCAGCGAAAATAATTTAGATTTTATTGATTCTATCAACGTGTTATAATCACCACCATAGAGGTCTGTTCGCCCAATGCTCTCTCTGAATAGTACATCGCCGGTAATACAAAATTTACTTTCATCAAAATACAAACAGAACTCTCCGGGAGTGTGACCCGGTGTAAATAAATTACTAAAAGATTCAGTACCTAATATTATTCTTTCATCTTCGGTAAGATACTTATCAATTTTCGGAAGTTTGTTCATCGTGATCCCAAACATTTCAGCTTGTTTACCGGCATGGTCATATAGCGGAAGATCCTTTTCAGGAATATAATAAACCGGATTGTACTCACCTTTAACAAATCCGCAGCCTAAAACATGATCAATATGGCAGTGAGTGTTGATCAGGTATTTTATATCCAGTGAGTTTTCTTCAATGAAAGAATTTAATTCATGCTCTTCCACTTCATCACTCATGCCGGGGTCTACAACTGCTGCCTCGTGCAACTGCTCATCCCAAACAACAAATGTATTTTCCATAAACGGATTAAAGGTGAATTTTTTGATATTCATCTGTTTATACCTGTCCGCCTACGGCGGAATTTCTCTTTTTGGTCAGATGAAACTAACATTATAATCATTATCTTGTTTGTAAATGGTTTTTCGTGCTCGTTTCATAAGGTAAGAATCTATCTTTTAAATTTTTTATTGATACGGTTATATAGCTTTTTAGTGTAATTGTTGAAATTATCTTTTGTCTCCTCGATTGAATCTCCACCAAACTTTATTAAGAAATGTTCCGCAATTACCCAGGCGAGCATACTTTCTGCAATAACAGCGCAGGCAGGAACAGCAACAAAATCACTTCTTTCTCTTCGTGCATCGACTTTACGCATAGTAGAAAGATCAACACTTTCAATCGGGCTCATTAAAGTTGCTATGGGTTTCATTGCGGCACGAACGATTATAGGAAGCCCTGTACTTATTCCTCCTTCAATCCCTCCGGCACGATTTGTATTTCGTGTAAAATTATTTCCGTATTTAATTATTTCATCATGCACTTTCGAACCGTAGAGTTCTGCTTCCTCAAATCCCGGTCCAATTTCAACTCCTTTAACTGCATTAATTGACATAATAGATGCTGCAACGGCTGAATCCAATCTTCTATCGTAATGAACAAAACTGCCGAGACCAACCTGCACCCCTGTGGCTAAAACAATAAATGTACCTCCGAGAGTGTCACCCTTCTTCTTCGCAGCTTTAATTTTATTAATAATTCTTTGTTCGTGGTTTTTATCTAAAACGCGCACATCACTTTCATCAGCTTTTTTAGCCAAACTCCATGCATGAAAATCTTTTCTTATTTTATTTTGGAAGAGTGTATCTGCAAAATTCTTATTGGCATAAACTCCCCCGATGCTTTCAATAAAACTGCCAACCTTTATTCCAAACTCTTCTAAAAATTTCCGTGCGATAGACCCGGCAGCAACACGGACAGCGGTTTCTCTTGCGCTCGATCTTTCAATCGAATTTCTTATATCATCAAAACTGTATTTAGAAATCCCAACTAAATCTGCATGACCGGGACGGGGAATGGAGACTTTGGATTTGCTTCCGTACGATTTTTCAATATCCAATATATCAATCCAGTTTTTCCAATCGTTATTTTTAATCAGAAGAGAGATTGGTGAACCGAGAGTTTTTCCTCCTCTTATTCCGCTTAAAATTTCTGCGGTATCGGATTCAATTTTCATCCTTCCGCCTCTTCCGTATCCCATTTGTCTTCTCTTCAAATGAAGATCGATATAACTTTTTTTAATTGGAAGATTTGCGGGAAAGCCCTCAAC
>JBATTD010000556.1:0-3418 GCA_049670345.1 Ignavibacteriaceae bacterium | reverse complement strand
GCTATCAAGTTTGTTTTTCACCTTTAACAAATAAAGACATAATCACGAAAGCAACAATCATTATTAAGCCTATAATACAAAGGCCTGATGAAGGTAATGCCAACCATGTCAAAGATTCTTTTGCCAGACCTGTGCTTCCCATACCGGGTGCTTTAAGCCCTGCAAGCATCCAAAACAGAGAGTAACCAAGTGAACCAACACCGAGAAATATAGCATTGATGCTTTTGACTTTGTTGCTGATTGGTAAAAATGAGACGAGGATAATAAGTATTACAGATGCTGTTCCGAGTCCATTTGCATGCAGGTGTGCACGCTTGAAATAAACCCAGGATTTATCTGTTATTTTTTTCATCTTAGCTTCATCTCCATCGTAAGTAGAAGCTAAAACCTTACTTGCACTATTTTTCAAATGTTCTTTAATATTCTCCTCGAATGTTCCGAATGTTCCTCCTAAACCAAAACCATAAACTAAAGTAATCAATGCGAATAATAATCCATACTTTACCGGCAACAAATTTTCAGCAAAAAACTTTTGCATATTTTCTCCTTAATTATTTAAAAAAATAATGCAGATTACGTACAATTTATACGTAGCCTGCACTATTTTATTTCTATAGTATCCGTTTCTCTATCAAAACGAATGAGAGCTTTTACGAGTTTTACTTTTCCAATAACTACCGACTTTACGTAGTTTATCTGTAACAGTAATCGTCAGAAATCCAATTGCAATTGTATCTTAAACACATTGTTAGCCTTCTCACCCGTTTCTTCTTGCTTAAATGTATAGTCTGCAGCTATCTTTAGTTTCTGGCTATGCCAATAATAATTAATCCCAACTGTTGTCCAGGTTAATTTATTTCCTGAAACATTAGTGTTAGGATCCAACTCCTGGTAACGAACAGCAAACTCTACCTTTGGAAGAAACAGATATCCAGCCTGAGCATACCAGCCAGAACCTTCTATATCGGTGCTATCAGAATCTGTATCCTGTTTGTACATATCATATTCTGCCTGAACTGTAATAGGTCCGGTATTAAAAAACACATCTCCTCCTACAGCATAGATTGTAAATTTTGTAGGACTAATTAAAAGGTTTTCTGCTTCTGTAAGGTAAGCAGCATTACCACCGACAGACAACCTCTGACCCTGACCAATATAAGATCCCCAATAATCACCGTATCCGTCCGCTGGTGCTGGATCCAGGAAGTCATAAACTAATCTACCCGCCGTCAATGCTCCATTGGATTTTCTAGCTAATACGGTTGTATCAACGGCAGCGGTCTCAAATCCTAAATTGTCGAATACACCAAACCCATACGAAAGATGTCCGTCTAGAGGTCGTCCATGAAGAAGCAAACCTACTGTATTGTCTGCAAATCCTATTACAGCTAACGCATCTTTAATAAGACTTCGGTCCATCAGTAGTAATTTTGAATCAGAAGTTAGTGCATCTCTCGAGAAAACAAAATCATACAACCCGGCACGAAGATTAATACTCTTTGCAACATTAAAATTCATCCAGGCGTTCTCTATTTGCGCTTTTGGAGTTTTATTAAACTTACCCACACCGTCAATTTTAACCTCGAAATAATATTTACCTGCGCTGAAAAACTTACCTCCACCTTTCAAACGTAATCTATTTATGTAAAAATCATTATTCTTATCTACCTCATTGTATTCGTAACGTGTTTGAATACGAAGCCCCGGTGTAAAAGTAATGTCTCCTTCTCCGTCCGGTGTTACATATTGTGATTGTGCTTGCAAAGGGATTGCAGTTAAAAAGAAACCCAGAAATGCCAATATGATCCCGATGAAACTGTAGGGATACTTTGATTTCTGTCTATTCAATTTTTCAAAAGAGTAGATTTTTTTCATATTTAATTCTCCTATTTTCGGATGAGATATAATTACAAAATGCTGTGCGGATGACGAAAATTCATCGCCACCCAACACAGAAAGTATTTCGATTAAGTCTATTAACCACCTTCAGTAACAATGTCTACTGCCTGCTTAGCACCAAAGCGTAAATACAACGGAGGGATGATAAGCAGATTGAGCAATGTAGAAGTAATAAGACCTCCTAGAATAACAACTGCCATAGGAAGTTCGATCTCATGACCCGGAATGTTTCCGGCTATTACCAGTGGAACTAAAGCTAAACCAGTTGTGCTCGCAGTCATCAGAATCGGAGCAAGCCTTTCCTTAGCCCCACGCATTATCAATGCCGGACCAAAGGCTTCTCCCTCATATTTTTCCAGGTGCTGGAAATGATTGATCATCAGTATGCCATTACGAGCGGCAATTCCTAAAACAGTCAGGAATCCAACTAATGAGCCCAGCGATAAAACACCATCGCCTAAATAAGCAGCAAGAACTCCACCAACCAATGCTGAAGGTAAAAGTAAAAATGAAAGTGTCGCCAGTTTTCCACTCTTAAAGGAGATTTGAAGAAGGAAAAATATTACAAGCATCGAAAGAATAGCATAGATCAACATTCGATCTGCTACTGCCTGACGTTCAGCAAACTCTCCAATCAGTGTTGGATAATATTCGTGCGGGAAATCTATTCCTGCAAGAACTTTCTCTACATCTGCAACAACAGCGCCGAGATCCCTGTCTTTCACATTACCACCGACATCAATTCTCCTGGCAAGATTTTCATGCTTAATAACGTTGGGTGTCGGTCTGATCTGAACATCTGCTACATCCTGCAACCGGATATAACCGCCACCTGGCAAGTCAATAAGAAGGTTTCGGATATCAGTAAGACTACTCCGGGCTTCCGGTATGCTCCAAATATTTACATCGTAGGTTCTGTGACCGATATGAATATCTCCCATCTCTTCACTGGCAACCAAAGAAGTTGCTGCTCTTCGTACATCTCCAGGCTTTATACCATAAAATGCTGCTTTTTGCAAATCTACTTTTACCTCTATCTGAGGAACTTCCTCCTGGAATTCCACATGCAGATCAATCAATCCATCGATGTCTTGCAGTGCTTCCTCTACTTCTGCAGCCTTTTCACGTAGAATTTCTAATTCACGCCCGTATATTCGAACTGTAACTGCCTCATGACTTCCGGTTAGAACCTCCCTGATTCTTTCTTTCAAATAAGTTAATACATCTCTGTACAAACCGGGATAACCATCTACAGCAGTTTGGATTGCATTCACAGTTTCGTCATAGTCCACAGCGGGATCCACACTTATCCAGTTCTCCCCAAAATACATACCTACTACTTCATCCATAATTAATGCCTGCCCGATATGAGCACCAAAATTTCTGACGCCGGGAATGGTTCTTAATTCCTTACTGCCGGCAATTGTAATCCGGTTCATTTCCGGCCACGATGTACCGGGCTTTGTTAGCCAGTGCATAAGGAAATCTCTCTCCTTAAACGATGGCAGTAATGATTGCC
>JBATTD010000555.1:0-5965 GCA_049670345.1 Ignavibacteriaceae bacterium | reverse complement strand
AAAAAAATATAATAAATTTTCTAAGATTTTAACGAGTGAGGGCAGTTAAAAACTCGCCGTTATATAGTAAATAATTAACTAACTTTCAGTAACATTTAGAGGAGTTCTATTATGGGACAACAACAATTATTACTTATCGTACTCGGCGTAATTCTTGTCGGTGTGGCAGTAGTTCTCGGTATCCAGTATTTCTCAGTTGGAGCCGAGGAAGGTGCTAAAGATGAGCTAGTGGCTCATTGTTTATCAGTAGGTGCTAATGCACAACAGTGGTATAAAAAACCAATCGGAATGGGTGGCGGCGGTGGTGCCTTTGATATGACAAATGGTTCATTAACTGCCTGGGTTATTCCAGTAAGAATGGGGGCAACAACTAATAGTGGTGTTTTAGGTATAGATGGAATCCCGACTATAGTAGGATATACGGCAGTAGTAGGTGATCAAACAGTTGTAATTACTGGAGATCCCAATAGTCCTGATTATAATTGGACGGTTGTATGTACAGTAAATCCAGAATATATGTCAACAGTAATAACACCTGGTCTATAGTAATTACCTATTTACAATTATGATCGAACTAAAATTCACGGCAGAAAAGTTAGATGGTCAGATTGTCGGTGGAGTAATATCCGCCGACAGTTATTCTACTGCAAAGCACAAGGCAAATATTATTGCAGTTCAGAATAATATTAAAATAAAAACCATCGAAAAGAAAAGCACTTTTGTCTATAAAGTGCGGCGGGGAAACGAGAGACCGGTAAAAGGAGAAAAAAAGGCTTTCAATAAAGAGGAAGTTATTGAAGCATTTACTCTTCTAGGATACCAGGTAATCGGCGTAAACAAAAAACTTGTTAACCTAACAAAAAAACCTTCACAGGCAGATATACTAATGTTTGTGAAAGTTGCTGCTGATATGCTGGAAGAAAAAATGTCTTATGGCGAAATATTATCCTTTATAATTAATGATACCAGAAATTCTGTACTAAAAGAAAGATTGCAAGAAATTAGTAAAGATCTTAAGCAGGGAGTTGATAGTGAGCAGGCTTTTCTGAAGCATAAAGATATTTTTGGTTTCTTCACTGCCTATATGCTTGGGCTGGCTTCTAAAAGCGGGAATATGAATGAAATTTATAGGGCAACAGCAAAATTCTTAGAAAGAAAATATGAATTTAAAAAAGGCCTAAGAAGTGCATTAATTACACCACTTGTTACTGTTTTGGTATTAAATGCTGCGGTTGTGTGGTACGTTGCTTATATTTTTCCTGAAACAGCAAAATTGTTTCTTCGATTTAATATGAAACTGCCCCCAATGACAGCATTCACTTTGGTTATGAGCGATTTCCTCGTTGATAATATTTATGTAATTATTGCAGTAATTATTATACCAATTATTGCAGGGGTCATAGCTTATCATAAGCCACGCGGTAGAATCTGGTTTGACAAACAATTAATTAAACTTCCATTAATAGGTGAAATATTACACAAAACTTATATAGAAATATTTTGCCGTGTTTTCTATACCCTGTATAGCGGTTCTGCGGTAAGCATCACTCCAATTAAGATAGGTGCTGAAGCGATGGGTAATAAATATATGGAGGAGAGGATTAAAACCATTGCATTGCCTATAATGACAAACAAAGGTGTTGGAATATCAGATGCACTTGTTGCAACAGGAGTTTTTCCAGAGACAGCAATCTCTAAATTCAGGCAGGGTGAAGAAACAGGTAACATTAAAAAAACTTCATTGCAGTTGGCAAATTATTATGAGAGTGATACCACCTACCGGCTAAAAAGCTTGATTGAATGGGTACAGATTACCATAGCGATGTATATTCTCGTGGTTATGATTCTGCTAACAATTGTGTCAGCCGAAACAGCAATTATCAGTCCAACAAAACCAGGTGTTAGAGACCTGACGAAATAATAAATGGAAATAAATCAGTTGACAGAACAAATAAACAAAGATCACGCGATCTATAGTGATGCACCTATGAGACTCGGACGAATTCTCCTCCAAAAGGGGATTATTGGTCAAGATATTCTTAACAAAGCTATTATTACAAAAAGAAACGAAGATTTTTCTGTGGGTAGTAATGGTATATCGAGAAGAAGTCTTGCACAGATTCTTGTTAATGATTTTAATATGGAATATGATCTTATCTATAAAGAGGTGGCAGAATTATATGCATTTAATACATTTGAAGTATACGATGAGCAGGAATCGGAAGAGGAAGAGAACATTGAAAAATTAAAAAATATAATAAACAGTTTTGATACCAACATAAAAAAACTGATGCTCGAAAACAGGGTAATTCCGATCAGGTATGAAAATGATCAGAAAGATAAGATTATCCTCGCCGCAGTTGATCCTACTTTAAGAGGAATTCCCAAAATAGCCTACAGCTGTGATGCAAAAAGTTACGATGTCGAATATATTTCTCAAAAAAATTATTCAAAGCTTACCGAAATTCTATTCCCGGCAGAAAATAAATATTTAAAAAACTTAGAAGAAGAAGAAACTTACAATTACACCGAAGTTCAGGAAGAAGGCTCGATTGACGAAGAGCTTCTTGAGATTGAAATAAATAAAAGTGCATTAATAAACTTATTCGAAGGCGCTTTAGTTGAAGCAGTACGAAAAGGTGCAAGCGATGTTCATATGATACCAATTGGTAGTAAAGAAATTCATATCTGTTTAAGGATTGATGGACGTTTAACTTTATGGCAAAAGCTGGAAAATACATTGCCTGAAGCTATGATTGCTGTTGTTAAGGATAGATCCAGGGGACTTGATAGATTTGAAAGAGAAAAAGGTCAGGATGGTTTTATTCAACGAAATATTGATGATCATATTATTCGATTCAGGGTTTCAATTCTGCCGATTGCAGGTTCTGAAATCAGAAACAAATTTGAAAGCGTTGTAGTAAGGGTTTTGGATGACAGGAAGATCATTACCGATCTAGCTGAGCTAGGACTTGTTGGTTATGCAAGAAGCTCCTTCGAGAAAGCAATTAGTAAACCCCAGGGAATGGTAATATTAACAGGACCGACAGGTTGTGGAAAAAGTACCACAATTATTGCTGCATTACATCAAGTTATGGATCCATCCCTTAATGTTTTGACAGTAGAAGATCCTATCGAATATGTTGTTAAAGGTGACAGACAAATCAAATTGAGTCATAAAATGAATTTTGATCAAGCGATAAGATCAATATTGAGACATGACCCAGATGTTGTATTAGTTGGTGAAATTAGGGATAAGGATTCTGCTGACATTGCTATAAAACTTGCAAATACCGGGCATTTAACATTCTCTACATTACATACGAATGATGCACCAAGCGTGATCTCCCGGCTCTATAAAATGGGAATTGAACCATTCCTTTTAGCTTATGCGATTAACGTGATAGTTGCTCAAAGACTTATCAGAAGATTATGTGATTGCAAAAAGCGAGTTGTTTCTATAAACGAAAAATTTTTATTAAATCTTAATCTCGATCCGGATGAATGGAAAAAATATATTATCTATGAACCAAATGGTTGCCAGAAGTGTAGTTACTCAGGCTTTAAAGACAGGATGGCGATTCATGAAACATTATACTTTACAGATCAAATAAGTCAGTTGATCTTTGATGCTGGTGATAAAATTGACGAAGAGAGCATAAGAAGAACCGCAAGAAAGGGTGGAATGCTGACGTTAAGGGAATCCGGTTTCGAAAAAGTAAAAGCAGGACAAACTTCTTTTGCAGAAGTAATTTCTAATACGATGGAAAAATAAATATGTCATCGCTGGCAGGCATAAATACAAAAGCTGATAACTCGTTAATAAATTCGGAAGTTGAAGTAGTCTTAAAAAACATCACTTCAAAAATTCCATATAATTTGCACGGACCTGACAGGATCAGCTTTCTAATCGAATTGCTTCCATCAATTTCGCACGAGGATAAAGAATTACTTATCGAATTATTCAATAGTCTTTTAAAAGTTATGATAGACCGGGAAGCATCGGATATTGAACTAGGAGGATTTGGATCCGAAGGATTTGTTTGGTTTAGAATTTATGGCACAAAAGAGCCATTGCCTGAATTACCAAAATTCAATCACGATGAATCTGCGTTACTTATTCTTTCAATTCTTAATGAGAAACAGAGAAAAGTTTTAGAAGAAAATAGAAACCTGGACTTCTCATACACTTTTGATTACATAGAGAATAAGTACGCCAAAGACAATAAAAATATAAGTGAGATTAGATTTAGAGGTGATGCATATTTTGATGTAGATCGTTTAGCAATGAATATGCGTTCTATCATTCCACAGTTACGCCCACTTGAAGAGCTTGGTTTTCATTCAAATTGCTTAAAAGCACTTTCACATAGCTATATAAAACAAGGTTTAGTGTTGATAACCGGTATTACAGGGTCAGGCAAATCTACTACACTTGATGCAATAGTTGCTTGGCATAACAGTAACGTAAACGCCCACATTGTAACAGTAGCCTCGCCTTTAGAATATGTTCACAGGAGTAATAAATGTATAATAAGGCAGAGAGAAGTAGGAAGAGATGTAACATCATTCCATGCGGGTGTTATTCAGTCGTTAAGGCAAGATTTAGATATAATGATCATTGGTGAAATGCGTGATCCTGAAACAATTGTTGCGGCCTTAGAAGTAACAGATACGGGACATAAAGTGTTTTCTACACTTCACACTTCATCGGCGGTTGAGTCGATTGACCGAATTGTTGCCGAAGTACATGAAAGTGAACAAGAAAGAGTTCGTCTCCGTTTAGCTGATGTGCTTACAGCAATAATCTCTCAAAAACTTGTTCCTTCACTTGATGGTAAACTTATTTTGGCAAAAGAGGTATTGATTGTAAATCCAAATGTTAGTGCAGCTATAAAAAACAATAACACTGGTGAAATTTATATGATGATAAATCAGGCGGCTTCGGAAGGAATGATCACGCTTGAACAAGACCTTAAAAGATTGTACATGGAACAGAGAATTTCTCTTGAAACAGCTTTACAATTTGCGAACAACAAAACGTTATTCAATCAAATTATTGGAAATTCTGTATGAATACTATAGCTTGTATTTATTTTGAAGGTAAGGATAGTAAGGTCGCTCTGTTTAAAAAGGATAATGGTGTTATAAAATTCATTAAAGGAACTTCTATTGATACATCGCTTGCATTTGCCGAACAAAAATTGGGGACGCAAGAAAATAAAAGTAAAAAATTGGATAGTACCACTGATTTTGAGTTTATTACAGACGATTTAACCTCTTATAATAGAACGTATCTTCAAAAATTGAACAAATTTTTTTATGGTGAGGATCTTAGTAAATGTGGTTTCATCCCCATCCTAACAGAACCCGCTATTTATTTCCAGAATGTAAGCGACCAAAAAGATCTCGCAAATTTGAATATTACTCAGAATGGTAAAATTGGAACTATCATAGATTTCATTGACTTAGCTGATAATGGCAAATTAGCTGTATATCCTTCGGGTCCAACAACCTATTTAGCTGCTATTGATTCACTGGCCCGGATGAATAATAGGAAATTTTTAAGGATCGAGGCGGTTAAAAGTGCCGAGATTTCACTTGCCTCATTTGTCATTAGAAAAGTTCATCTGAAACCAGATAAAATGATGTTGATTCTGTATGTGGGCAAAGAATACAGTAAGGTTATATTTATTAAAGGAAACAAAATATATCATATTGGTTCAACATTGTCGGTAGGTAAAAACAGTTTTAATTCACATAGTGTTATTGTTTCTAAAATTCTGCTTGAAATGGAACACGCGGGAGTTAATAATGTTAACGATATAGCTATTACCGGCGAAGATAAATCAGAAGATTTAATTTCATTAATGAAGGAATCTTATCCAAATACCCGTATTATTTTTCTAAAATCAAATTTTATTGACGAAAAAAAAATAGATTCCTTAAGTATAGCTTCTGCCTA
>JBATTD010000554.1:0-17187 GCA_049670345.1 Ignavibacteriaceae bacterium | reverse complement strand
CTGTATTAGTAAGCTCTTTAACTTGATGAGCAAATCTTAAATCAACCAGATTGCGCTCTTCTTCCTCAATCTGCCTAATGATTTCTTCAGTTTTCATTTCTCTTATTTCGTGAATCTTCATTTATAAAGTCCTTGCTGATTATTCGTAATCTGGTCTGGTAACGAATTTAGTTTTAATTGGCAATTTGTGCGAAGCCAGCTTTAGAGCAGCTTTTGCCAAATCTTTTGAAACACCCGATACTTCAAATAATATTCTACCGGGTTTTACAACAGCAACCCAAAACTCAGGTGCGCCTTTACCTTTACCCATTCTTGTTTCAAGCGGTTTTTTAGAAACCGGCTTATCAGGAAATATTCTTATCCAAACCTTACCATCTCTTTTCATTTTTCTTGTAACAGCGATACGACAAGCTTCAATCTGACGGCTTGTAATCCAATGCGGATCGAGAGCTTTTAAACCAAAATCACCAAAAGCAATTGTGCTTCCGCGTTGAGCTTTGCCAGTCATTCTTCCACGCTGCGATTTTCTGTATTTTACTCTTTTTGGCATTAACATAATTAAAAACTCCTACCGATTTAATCCGTTACTCTTTTTCCTAAAATTTCGCCGCGGCATATCCATACTTTAATACCAATCGAGCCATAAATAGTATCAGCCCTTCCGTTGGCGTAATCAATATCCGCTCTTAATGTGTGAAGAGGAATTCTTCCATCTTTATATTGTTCAGTTCTTGCCATTTCAGCTCCGCCTAACCTTCCTGCGCACATAATTCTTATCCCCTCAGCACCCATTCTCATCGCGCCGGTTATTGACATCTTCATTGCTCTTCTGAATGAAACTCTTCCTCTTAGCTGATTAGCAATACTTTCTGCAACAAGATAAGCATCCAATTCAGGTCGCTTAATTTCAGAAATCTGTATCTTTACATCTTTTTTTGTAATTTCTCTAAGTTCTTGTTCTAACTGTGTAATTTCTTTTCCGCTTTTTCCTATCACAACACCTGGTCGTGATGTATGAATAGTAAGTATAATATTCTTCGAAGTTCGATCTATAATTATTCGAGATATACCGGCTTTTTTCAACCTATTCATAACATACGAACGAAGTTTAACATCTTCTTTAAGTTTGGTAGCATAACTTTTGCTTTCATACCAATTAGATTCCCAACCTCTAATTATTCCAACTCTTAATCCTATAGGATTTGTTTTCTGTCCCAAAAATATTCTCCTAAATTTATTCTTTGCTAGCTACTACTATAGTTAAATGACAAGATCTTTTTCTAACTCTGAAAGCCCTGCCCATAGGTGCTGGTTGAATTCTTTTTATCATCGGTCCGTTGTTCACATAAGTTTCTTTAACATAAAGTTCATTGGGTTCAACACGAGTTGAATCATCATTGTTCATTAGGTTTGCAACAGCGGATCGTAAAACTTTTTCAGCATCTTTTGATGCGTGCTTTGTTGAAAAGTGTAATACTTCAATTGCTTTATCAACCGACTTACCTCTGATCAGGTCAATTATCAATCTCATCTTACGTGGAGATGAACCAATGTATCTATGTACTGCTCTTGATTCCATTTATACTAATTACCTTTAATTATTATGATCTAGCTGCCTTTTCAGCTTTAGTGCCGGGATGACCCCGAAAAATTCTTGTAGGTGAAAACTCACCCAATTTATGACCAACCATATTTTCTGTTATAAACACCGGAATCATTTTATTCCCATTATGGACAGCTATTGTGTGCCCAACAAATTCTGGTGCAATAGTAGAAGAACGAGACCAGGTTTTTACAATTTTTTTCTGGTTGGTCTGATTCATTTTGTCGATCTTTTCCATCAACTTATAATCTATAAATGGTCCTTTTTTTACTGATCTAGGCATATGCTCTATTTTTTCCGTCTTTTAATAATAAATCTGTTAGATTCTTTTCTTTTCTTTCTTGTTTTCAATCCCTTTGCTTTTTGTCCCCATGGAGAAACAGGATGACCACCGCCGGAAGATTTTCCTTCACCTCCACCCATCGGATGATCAACAGGATTCATTGCTACGCCTCGAACATGAGGTCTTTTACCAAGCCAGCGTGTTCTGCCTGCTTTACCTAAACTAATATTTTCACTTTCTGCATTACCAACTTCACCAAAGGTAGCCAAACAATCCAATCTTACCATTCTTATTTCGCCAGAAGGCATTTTTAATTGTGCGTAATCACCTTCTTTTGCCATTACCTGAATCGCAGTGCCGGCACTTCTTCCAAGCTGTCCACCTTTTCCCGGTTTTAATTCAACATTATGAATAAAACTGCCAAGAGGCATATTTTTAAGAGGCAATGCATTTCCTACAGCAATTTCACTATCCGGTCCGGAAATCACTTTTGCTCCAACCTTAAGCCCGTTCGGGGCGATAATATATCTTTTATCTCCATCAGCATAATGCAGTAATGCTATTCTTGCCGATCTGTTCGGATCATATTCAATAGAAAAAACTTTTGCGGGAACACCAAATTTATCACGTTTAAAATCAATAATTCTATATCTTCTTTTATGACCACCACCAATATGCCTTGCGGTTATTCTACCATGATTATTTCTTCCACCGGATTTCCTCAGCGAAACAGTTAATGACTTTTCCGGCTTGGTTTTAGTAATCTCTTCAAACGTATAATCGCTTCTGAATCTTGTTCCCGGAGTATTTGGTTTTAATTTTTTTATACCCATTTATCTATTCCTGTTCCAGATATCTAGACTTCTTCAAATAAATCAATTTTGTCTCCTTCGCGGAGTGTAATAATTGCCTTTTTAAATTTTGCTGTTTTACCTGTAAATCTTCCGCTTTTTCTAAACTGCGTTTTAGTTTTACCGGGATGATTAATTGTTCTAACATCCAAAACGTGAACATTAAATTTTTCTTCCACTGCTCTTTTGATTTCAATTTTGTTTGCCCTGGGATTTACAAGAAATCCATACTTACTTTGGTCGGCAGTTAAATCAGACATTTTCTCAGTTATCAAAGGTCTTATTAATATTTGATGCATATCAGTTTACCGCCTCTCTGTTATCAGCAAATGTTTTACCTAACTCTTCAACTGCACTTTTTTGTAAAATTAAAACCTGAGTATTAAGAATATCATAAGTTGAAGCTTTGTTTGCTTCCAAAATTTTAACTTTTGGTATATTTCTACCTGCTTTATAAACCATGGTATCGGTTGTTCCTGTAAGAAGAAGCACTCTTTTGCCTTCAGCTTTTAATGCCTGAAGAATTTTGGAAAACTCTTTTGTTTTCGGAGCTTCGAATGAAAAATCCTGAACAATCATCAACTGCTCATCTTTTACCTTATGGCTAAGAGCAGATTTCCTTGCTAACCGTTTAAGCTTTTTAGGCAAATCCTGTCTATAATTCCTTGGGCGAGGACCGAAAATGGTTCCTCCTCCGACCCATAAAGGAGATCGTGTTGTACCCGCACGAGCAGTTCCTCTGCCTTTTTGTCTCCATGGCTTCCTACCTCCGCCGCGAACTTCACTTCTTTCCTTTGCCTTATGAGTTCCTTGCCTCTGGTTTGCTAAATATGCTTTTACTGAAAGATAAATTGCATGATCATTTGGCTCTATTCCAAAAATATCATCGGATAGATCTATTTTATCACCAGAAACAGTTCCATCAGTATTATAAATATCGAATTTCATTTTTATTCCAATTAATTCTTTAGCAGTTCTACAATTGAATTTATCGAACCCGGGACAGCACCTTTTACCATCAATATATTTTTTTCACTATCAACTTTTGCAACCTTCAGGTTTGATATGGTAAAGTTTTTATTTCCCATTCTTCCGGCCATTTTCATTCCTTTTAAAACTCTTGAAGGAGCAGAACTTTGCCCAATAGAACCGGGTGCTCTAAGTCTATCACTTTGTCCGTGTGTAGTTCCGCCAACGCCTCTAAATCCATGTCTTTTCATTACACCCTGAAAACCTTTGCCAATACTTTTACCTTTAACTTTTATGGATTCGCCTTCTTTAAAGAAATCGACTTTAAATTCATCACCAATTTTCATTTCACTTGTATCAAATCCTTTGAATTCTCTTAATTCGGCAAAAGGAGTCATATTATTCTTTTTATAATAACCCATTAAAGGTTTATTAACGTTTTTTTCTTTTTTAGAACCAGAACCTAATTGTACAGCTTCATAACCGTGTATTTTGGCAGATCTAATATTTACTACTTTACAAGTATCAACTTTAATTACTGTAACGGGAATCAACTCGCCATCAGCATTAAAAATACTTGTCATTCCAATTTTTTTTCCTATTAAGCCAGGCATTTCATCTCCAAATTCATTAAAGCTTAATCTCAATATCTACACCCGCCGGAATATCTAACTTACTAAGTGAATCGACGGTTTTGTTATTTGTGTTGTGAATATCAATAATCCTTTTATGTGCCCTTGTTTCAAACTGCTCTCGTGATTTTTTATCAACATGAGGAGACCTCAAAACCGTGTAAACCGTTCTTCTTGTTGGTAAAGGTATTGGGCCGGATACAACAGCACCTGTACTGCGAACGGTTTTTATTATTTTCTCAGTAGATTTATCAATTAAAATATGATCGTAAGATTTTAACTTTATTCTTATCTTCTGTCCGGGCACTTAATTCACTCCTTTATTAATAGTTTAGAAACGAATTGGGAGTAAACTCTCCCTCTTCGAAAATAACTAACATAATTTTTACTTTAATATTTTAGTTACAACGCCGGCACCAACAGTTCTGCCGCCTTCACGTATAGCGAATCTTAATCCGTCTTCCATCGCAATCTCAGAAATAAGTTCAACAGCAAGTTTAACATTATCGCCGGGCATAACCATTTCAGTTCCTTCAGGTAATGTAGCAACACCTGTTACGTCTGTAGTTCTGAAATAGAACTGTGGTCTGTAACCATTAAAGAATGGGGTATGACGACCACCCTCATCTTTTGAAAGTACATAAACTTCACCTTCAAAATTAGTGTGAGGAGTAATTGAACCTATTTTAGCAAGCACCATACCTCTTTGAATTTCATTTTTATCAATACCTCTTAAGAGTATTCCTGCATTGTCACCAGCCATAGCAGAGTCAAGTTCTTTTCTGAACATTTCAACACCGGTAACAACTGTTTTTTTGTGAAGACCTAAGCCGATTAGTTCAACTTCTGTCTGAATTTTAACCTGACCTCTTTCAACTCTACCTGTGGCAACCGTACCACGGCCTGTAATTGAAAATACATCCTCAACAGGCATCAGGAATGGTTTGTCGGTATCTCTTTCAGGAATAGGAATGTAACTATCAACTGCTTCCATAAGCTCCCAGATTGATTTCAATCTTTCATCATCAGCCGGGCCGTCGCCGCTTGCAGCTTCCAAAGCTTGTAAAGCTGAACCCTGAATTATCGGGATTTCGCTACCAGGGAATTCATATTCAGTTAAAAGGTCTCTTAATTCTTCCTCAACAAGTTCCAGCAATTCCGGATCGTCAACCATATCAACTTTGTTCATATAAACAACCATTTTCGGAACACCTACCTGACGTGCAAGGAGAATGTGCTCTCTTGTTTGAGGCATAGGACCATCATTAGCTGCAACAACTAATATTGCACCATCCATCTGCGCTGCGCCAGTAATCATATTTTTAACGTAATCCGCATGACCCGGGCAATCAACGTGTGCATAGTGTCTGTTCTCTGTTGAATACTCAACATGTGCTGTTGCAATGGTAATACCTCTTTCTCTTTCTTCAGGGGCGTTATCGATACTATCAAATGTTCTCACTTCCGATAATCCCTTTTTTGCGAGAGCCATTGTGATGGCAGCGGTTAACGTAGTTTTACCATGATCCACATGACCTATAGTACCAATGTTAACGTGAGGTTTACTCCTGTCAAATTTTTCTTTTGCCATCGTAATCTCCTTTAATTTTTTTCCTTTTGTTATTTATTTCTATTAATTATGCTATTGCTTTTGTTTTTTTACCAAGAGATTTTTCCGAAATTTCTTCAGCTATTGATTTTGGTACTTCTTGATAATTATCAAATTGCATTGTATATATTGCCCGTCCCTGTGTCATCGACCTTAAAATCGTAGCATAACCAAACATTTCTGCTAAGGGAACATGTGCCTTAATAACCTGAGCATCTTTTCTTGCAGAAAATCCTTCAATTTTTCCTCGTCTCGAATTCAAATCGCCCATAACATCACCCAGATATTCTTCAGGAGTAACAACTTCCACTTCCATAATTGGTTCCAATATAATCGGTTTTGCTTTTTTAGCACCATTTTTAAAAGCCATTGAACCGGCAACCTTGAAAGATATTTCATCTGAATCTACATCGTGATAAGAGCCATCATATAATTTTGCTTTGATATCTACAACAGGGAAACCTGCCACAACACCATTTCTCAAAGCTTCCTGAATACCAGCAGATACTGCCGGGATATATTCTTTTGGAACCTTTCCACCAACTATTGCATTAGTAAACTCAAAACCTTTTCCTGCATCATTGGGGCTAAATTCTACAAACACATGACCGTATTTACCACGACCACCACTTTGCTTAACAAACTTACCTTCAACATCAACAGTTTCAGTTATCGTTTCTCTGTAAGCAACCTGAGGTTTTCCAATATTAGCTTCTACTTTAAATTCTCTTCTCATTCTGTCAACAAGTATCTCGAGATGAAGCTCGCCCATTCCACTAATCAAAGTCTGCCCGGTTTCTTCATCAACACGAACTTTAAATGTTGGGTCTTCATCAGAAAGCTTAGCAAGGGATTCTGATAACTTATCCTGATCAGCTTTTGTTTTAGGCTCGATTGCAATTTGAATAACTGGCTCAGGAAAAATAATTTTTTCAAGTATAATTGGCTCATCCTTGGTACAAAGGGTATCACCTGTTTTAGTATATTTTAATCCAACAACTGCTGCAATATCTCCGGCACTTACTTCATCAATATCTTCTCTCGAATTTGCGTGCATTTGCAGTAGTCTGCTAACTCTTTCTTTCTTTCCGCTTACAGCATTGTAAATGTATGAACCCGACTTTAATGTACCAGCATAAACTCTGAAAAAGCAAAGCTTACCGACAAAAGAGTCGTTCATGATTTTAAATGCTAGCGCAGTAAATTTTTCATCAGCATCAGTTTTTCTTATTACTTTATCGTTAAGCCCAATGTGATGTGCTTCAATCTCTTTAGCATCAGTAGGTGCAGGAAGAAAGTCAATAATACTATCTAATAATTTCTGAACACCTTTATTTTTAAAAGCTGAACCACAGAGAACGGGTACAATTTTTAATCCGATTGTTGCTTTACGAAGTACATTATTTATTTCCTCTGCACTTATCTCTTCACCCTCTAAATATTTTTCAAGTAACGTATCATCAACATCGGAAACCGCTTCAAGCATTTCCGTTCTGTACTTATTAGCCTGCTCTACAAGATCTTGCGGAATGTCAATTTCATTAAAAGTTGCACCAAAAGTTTCTTCATGGTACATTCTTGCTTTAAAAGAGATAAGATCAATCACTCCAGTGAAAAGATCTCCTTCACCGATTGGCAGATTGACAGGGATTGCGTTAGCTCCCAATCTTTCTCTCATCATTGTAACAGCACTTATAAAGTCGGCGCCTGTTCTATCCATCTTGTTTACAAATGCAATTCTAGGCACACCGTACTTATCTGCTTGTCTCCAAACAGTTTCTGATTGTGGCTCAACTCCGCCAACTGCACAAAACAATGCAACCGCACCATCTAATATTCTTAGTGATCTTTCAACTTCCACTGTAAAGTCAACGTGTCCGGGAGTATCAATAATATTTATCTGATGATCTTTCCAAAAGCAAGTGGTTGCAGCACTTGTTATTGTAATGCCTCTTTCTTTTTCCTGCTCCATCCAATCCATAGTAGCTGCGCCGTCGTGCACTTCGCCCAAACGATGCAGTTTACCGGTGTAGTATAAAATACGTTCCGTAGTTGTAGTTTTACCTGCATCGATATGCGCCATAATACCAATGTTTCTAACTTTATCTATTGCTATCTTCTTTGCCATGTTCTTCTTTTTTAACTTACCTTCTTATCTTTATCCTAATTACCATTTAAAGTGTGCAAACGCTTTGTTTGCTTCAGCCATTTTATGAGTATCTTCTTTCTTCTTTACAGAAGAACCTTCGTTGTTAGAAGCTGCAATTAATTCCATTCCTATTTTTGATGAAGCAGTTTTTTCACTTCGTTTTCTTGCATGAATTTTAATCCATCTCATTGCTAATGCAGTTCTTCTTTCCGGATGAACCTCAGTAGGAACCTGGTACGTTGCTCCGCCAACTCTTCTGCTCTTCACTTCTATTAAAGGTTCAGTATTGGCAATTGCCTTGTTAAATATCTCAAGTCCGGGTTTCTTTGTTCTATCTTCTATGATTTCAAAAGCATTGTAAAGAACTCTTCTTGCAACAGATTTTTTCCCGTCATACATTATTGCATTAATAAATTTTGCAACCGATACACTATTAAATTTTGGATCAGGTTTAAGATATCTTTTTTCTGCTCTTCTTTTTCTCATAATTTAATTCGCCTTTGGTTTTTTAGCACCATACTTTGATCTGCTTTTTTTTCTATCTTCAACACCGCTTGTATCAAGTGTGCCTCTAATAATATGATAACGAACACCAGGTAAATCTTTAATTCTACCTCCACGAATAAGTACAATAGAGTGCTCTTGTAAATTATGCCCTTCGCCAGGAATATAAGCGGTTACTTCCATATTGTTTGTTAATCTTACTCTCGCAACTTTCCTTAAAGCCGAGTTCGGTTTCTTTGGTGTAGTAGTGTAAACCCTTGTGCACACTCCTCTTTTCTGAGGACAAGCATCAAGCGCCGGGGCTTTCCTTTTTGCTAAGATCTTTACTCTGCCTTTTCGTACTAACTGGTTTATTGTTGGCACAAATGTCTCCTAAAATATTTACCATTCAAAAAAAAATCAGATTTCAAATATACTCTTTGTTTCAAATTAAGTCAAGAAATTGCATTGTGAAATACCCTCGATTACAGCATAAAAAATCCGGTTCCTATTAGCCGAAACCGGATTCATGCAATAGTATTACTTTTCGAAGGTTAACTCGTCTCTACTTTCTCCTCTTTAGCTTCTACCATCTCTTCAATTTCCTCCGAAAGAATAACTTTTTGGTATTTCTTCAGTCCTGTTCCT
Organism: Ignavibacteriaceae bacterium; assembly: GCA_049670345.1. Taxonomy (GTDB): domain Bacteria; phylum Bacteroidota; class Ignavibacteria; order Ignavibacteriales; family Ignavibacteriaceae; genus BMS3ABIN03. The sequence continues at coordinate 7,960 of JBATTD010000554.1, read as the reverse complement.
GCTGGAATTAAATGCCCCATAACAACATTTTCCTTCAATCCATTGAGATGGTCTACTTTTGCAGAAATAGCTGCATTCGCAAGTACTTTCGTTGTTTCCTGGAATGAAGCTGCTGAGATAAAGCTTTCTGTTGAAAGAGCTGCCTGTGTAATTCCAAGTAACAGATGCTCAAAAGTAGCTGGTTCAGCTTCTCTACCAACAACTGGCTTCTTTTCTTTCTTTTTAAGATCAGCATTAATTTCACGATACTTAGCTTTGGTTATAAGTTGACCATTTTTATATCTCGAATCACCCTTATCCTCAATAAAAGTCATATTCATTACTTTTTTATTTTCATCGAGGAATTCGTTTCTATCCACAACATCTTCTTCAAGGAATTTTGTATCACCAGGCGAAACAATTCTAATCTTTTGAAGCATTTGTTTTACTATTACTTCAATGTGTTTATCATTAATCTTAACACCTTGTAATCGATAAACATCCTGTATCTCATTAACAAGATATTCCTGAACAGCACTTGTACCTTTTATCTTCAGAATATCATGTGGATTAATTGGGCCATCGGTTATTTTTTCACCTGCAGGTATCTCGTCACTATCCTGAACCAATATATGTTTTCCTAACGGTACGTTATATTTTTTCTCATCGGATTTATCATGAGCTACTACAAAAATTTCTCTCGAACCTTTTTTTCTATCACCAAATCTTATAGAACCTTCAATTTCAGAAACTATTGCCGTATCGTGAGGGCTGCGTGCTTCAAACAGCTCGGTTACTCTAGGTAAACCACCAGTGATATCGCGACTCTTTGTAGTTTGTTTAGATATTTTTGCAAGCACAGTACCAGCTTGAATTATTTCACCTTCCTCAACCGATAGATAAGACCTGATTGGAAGGTTGAACGATTTGATCTCACCATCATCAGATTCAACAGCAATACTTGGGGTAAGGGTTTTATCTTTCGATTCAGTTACAACCTTTTGTACATGTCCCGTTTGTTCGTCTGTAACCTGCTGCAACGAGCTACCACCAACAAGATCGATAAACTTAACCTTACCCGGGATATTGGTGAGAATAACAGCATTATACGGATCGTGATTATAAAGAGGGATCCCCCTTTTAATCTTCTGTCCTTCATCAACAACTAACTCTGCACCATAGGGAACATCATATTTTTTTATCTGCCTGTTATTCACATCATAAATTCCGATTGAACCTCTTCTTCCAGCTACAACTTTCACTTTCAAATCAGGACCGCCGAACGGATCAGATTCAATCCTTTCAACAAAGTTAACTCTATCAAATTTTATTATTCCTTCTACATTACTTTCAACCTGGGACTGACTTGCAATTCGGGAGGATGTGCCACCTAGATGGAAAGTTCTAAGGGTAAGCTGTGTGCCCGGTTCTCCAATTGACTGAGCAGCAATAATACCAACAGCTTCACCAATTTCAACAAGTTTACCGTTTGTAAGATTTCTACCATAACACTTGGCACATAGACCTCTTCGTGATTCGCAGGTGAGCACTGTTCTAATATACACCGAATCAATATTTGCGTCTTCAATTGTTTCGGCAATTTTTTCGGTTACTGTCTCACCGGCTTCAATAATTAATTCTTCAGTAACCGGATGATAAATATCTTCCTGTGCAGTACGACCCGTTATTCTTTCACCAAGAGGTTCTCTTTCCTCCTCTATATCTTTAAGTGCGTGAATTTCGATACCTAAGATAGTACCACAATCTTTCTCAGTAACGATCATATCCTGTGCAACATCAACCAATCTTCTGGTTAAATACCCAGCATCAGCAGTTTTAAGAGCTGTATCGGCAAGACCTTTTCTGGCTCCGTGAGTTGAGATGAAGTATTCAAGCACAGATAGCCCTTCTTTAAAGTTTGCAACGATCGGATTTTCAATGATTTCACCTGCTTGCCCGGATAGAGTTTTTTGAGGTTTCATCATCAAACCTCTCATTCCGGCTAGCTGCCTAACCTGCTCAGCCGAACCTCTTGCACCCGAGTCAACCATCATATGAAGCGAATTAAAACCTCCCTTTGAAACTCTGATTTTCTCCATCAAAGCTCGTGCAACATCATTCGTGGTATGAGTCCAAACATCAATAATCTTGTTATATCTCTCTGCATCAGTAATAACACCCTGCTCGTGTTCATTAAGAATTCCATTTACTTTTTTATTTGCTTTTTCAATAAAAGCTACTTTTTCTTCCGGAATAATCATATCGGAATAACTAACTGAGATGCCGCCCATAGTTGCATATTTAAATCCGATTTCTTTTAAGTCATCAAGAAATTTAGCAGTTACTTTATTTCCCAACTGTATAAACATCTTGCCAATAAACCCGCCAAAAGTCTTTTTAATAAGTAACTCGTTAAAGAATCCCATTTCATCCGGTACTATCTGGTTGAATAATACTCTGCCAGTGGTAGTTTCAATCAAATCACCTTTAAATTTAAATTTAATTTTAGCATGTAAACCAACTACTCCATTATCATATGCAGTAGCAACTTCTTCAGCAGAACTGAAAACTAGTCCTTCACCTTTTTCGCCTTCTTTATATTTTGTTAGATAGTAACAGCCCAGTACTATATCCTGTGTCGGAACAACGATTGGACTGCCATTTTGTGGAGAAAGAATATTATGGCTGCTAAGCATAAGTAAACCGGCTTCCAAACGTGCTTCGTAAGATAAAGGAACGTGTACAGCCATCTGGTCACCGTCAAAATCCGCATTGAATGCCGTGCAAACCATAGGATGAAGCTGAATAGCTTTTCCATCAATAAGAATTGGCTGGAATGCTTGAATACCAAGTCTATGCAAAGTAGGCGCACGGTTAAGAAGGATTGGGTGTCCTTCAATAATTTTAGAAAGTATTTCCCAAATAATAGGATCTTTTCTATCAACAACTTTTCTAGCACTTTTTACTGTTTTGTTATATCCCCGCTCAATCAGCTTTTTAATTATAAATGGTTTAAATAATTCAACAGCCATATCCTTTGGAAGACCGCACTGATGAAGTTTTAATTCGGGACCAACTACAATTACAGATCTGCCGGAATAATCAACACGTTTTCCGAGAAGATTCTGACGGAAACGACCTTGCTTACCTTTAAGCATGTCACTTAAAGATTTAAGCGGACGATTATTATCGCTTCTTACTGCCGAGCCTCGTCTTGAATTATCGAATAAAGCGTCAATGGCTTCCTGAAGCATTCGTTTTTCGTTTCTTAAAATTACTTCCGGTGCTTTAATGTCAATTAATCTCTTCAAACGATTATTTCTGATAATCACTCTTCTGTAGAGATCATTCAAATCGCTTGTAGCAAACCTGCCGCCTTCAAGAGGAACAAGAGGTCTTAACTCAGGAGGAATTACCGGAATATAATTGAGTACCATCCATTCAGGTTTGTTCGGAACTTTTCTTTCCTCTTCCTTGAATGCTTCAATTATTCTTAATCTTTTAAGAAGATCCGCTTTTTTCTGCTGAGATGTTTCAGCATCAAGCTGCTCGCGAAGTTCTTTTGAAAGAGTTTCTACATTAGTGCTTTTGAGCATTGATTTAATCGCATCGCCGCCAATTCGCGCTACGAATTTTTTAGGGTCGATCTCTTCTAACTTTTCATTTCCTTCGGGCAGAGAGTTTAAAACTTCAAAATACTGATCTTCAGAAATCAAATCATTTACGCTCAATCCTGTAGGTCCAGGATTTATTACAATATAGGATTCGTAGTAAATAACCTTTTCAATTTCTTTTAGAGTTAATCCAATAATGTTACCAATCTTAGATGGTTGAGCCCTGAAAAACCAAATATGAACAACAGGAACTGCCAGAGTAATGTGTCCCATTCTTTCGCGGCGAACACTTTTTTGAGTTACTTCAACACCGCATCTATCACAAATAATACCTTTATATCTTATTCTTTTATATTTACCGCAGAAGCATTCCCAATCTCGTGTAGGTCCGAATATTTTCTCACAGAATAATCCGTCTTTCTCAGGCCTGAATGAACGATAATTAATCGTTTCTGGTTTGGTAACCTCACCATGAGATCTGGATAAAATATTATCGGGGCTAGCAAGACTTATAGTAATGCTCTCAATATCTTTCATTGCATTTTCTTGAACTCTAAAAGCCATTTTATATCTCCTAATTTCTTAGCGAAAAAAAATTCGTTCTTGTTAATTGATTGTGATATCCAGACCTAAGCCCTGGAGTTCTTTAATTAAAACATTGAACGACTCAGGAATATTTGGTTCCTGCAAGTTTTCACCCTTAACAATCGCTTCGTATGCTTTAGCTCTACCTGCCACATCATCACTTTTAATTGTTAAAATTTCCTGAAGGATATGGGATGCACCATAACCTTCGAGTGCCCAAACTTCCATCTCTCCAAATCTTTGCCCGCCAAACTGAGCTTTTCCGCCCAAGGGCTGCTGCGTAATAAGAGAGTATGGGCCAATTGACCGGGCATGAATTTTATCATCAACAAGATGACTAAGTTTTAACATATAGATATAACCACAAGTTACTTTCTGATGAAATTTTTCACCTGAACGTCCGTCGTAGAGATCTGTTTTACTTCCTTTCTCTAACCCTGCTTTCTCAAGCCATTCATCTACAACTTCGATTTTCGCTCCGTCAAATATTGGGGTTGAAAACTTTACACCAAGTTTTTGACCAACCCAACCCAGAGCTGTTTCGTAGAGCTGTCCAAGGTTCATTCGCGAAGGCACACCTAACGGATTAAGAATAATATCCACTGGAGTTCCATCAGGCAAGAACGGCATATCTTCCTTGGGCACTATTTTAGCAACAACCCCTTTATTACCGTGCCTTCCAGCCATTTTATCACCTACTGCAAGCTTTCGCTTTTTGGCAACATATACTTTTGCTAGCTGTACTATTCCAGGTGCAAGTTCGTCTCCACTTACGACCTTAATTTTTTCTCTTTTATATTCCTCTTCAAGTTTAGCCCGAACACCAAAGTAATTATGGAAGAGTGTGTGAACATGGTTATTATCCTTTTTACTCTCAAACCAATCGAGCGTATAATCCAATTTTGTTACATCATCCAAAGAAGCAAAAGTATCATCTTTTATTTTGGTTCCACTCCTTATAACGATACTTCCATCAAGGTCTCTTATTCCGCTTGAAGTTAAACCAGCACATAATTTGTTTAGTTTTTCAACAAGTTTTGCATAATGCTGTCCTTTTTTCCGATTCTGTTCCTGCTCAAGATTATCTAAAGCTTCTTTTTCTAATTTTTTCGAATCATTGTCTCTTCTTTTCCTGCTGAATAAACGGGTTTTAATTATAGTTCCTTTCAGTCCGGGGGGAGCTTTTAATGAAGCATCTTTAACGTCGCCGGCCTTTTCTCCAAATATTGCTCGCAGGAGTTTTTCTTCCGGAGTTGGATCTGTTTCGCCCTTAGGTGTAATCTTTCCAATTAAAATATCACCTTCTTTAACCTCTGCACCTTCTCTTATTATTCCATATTCATCAAGGTTTTTAACTGCCTCTTCACTAACGTTTGGAATTTCGCGGGTGAGTTCCTCTTCACCTCGCTTAGTTTCTCTAACCTGCAATTCAAACTCCTCAATGTGAAGAGAAGTGTAAACGTCATCACTTACAACTCTTTCACTTACAATAATTGCATCCTCAAAATTATATCCGCGCCAGGGCATAAATGCTACAAGTACGTTTCTACCCAAAGCAAGTTCACCATTTTCTGTAGCAGTGCCATCAGCAAGTACATCGCCAGTAACCAGTCTCTGACCCTCCCTAACGATAGGTCTTTGAGTCATACAAGTTTCTTGGTTAGTACCATGGAATTTGATTAATTTATAAGTTTTCTGACGAACTGTATTAAATGATGTTAATGTTTCGATACTATTAGGATTTACATCATATTTAACTATAATTTTATCCGAATCAACATACTCAACAACACCATCATCTTCAGCAAGAATTAATGCTCTTGAATCCCGAGCAACTTTTTTCTCCATTCCTGTTCCAACAATAGGTGCTTTTGGCTGAAGAAGCGGAACTGACTGACGCTGCATATTTGAACCCATCAATGCTCTATTTGCATCATCATGCTCGAGGAACGGGATCAATGCTGCTGCTGCACTTACAATTTGTGAAGGTGCAACATCCATATACTGAACTTGTTTTGGAGAAACTATAGGAAATTCGCCTTTTAATCTTGATTTAACTCTTTCATTAACAAATCTGGATTGATTATCCAACGGGGCATTTGCCTGAGCTATTGTATAAATATCTTCTTGCTCAGCAGTTAAGTATTCAACTTCATTTGTAACTTTTTCTTTTTTTACCTTACGGTACGGAGTCTCCAGGAATCCAAATCTGTTTACCCGCGAGTAAATTGTTAACGACGAGATAAGACCAATGTTTGGACCTTCAGGAGTTTCAATAGGACAGAGGCGACCATAATGTGTATAATGAACATCTCGAACTTCGAATCCTGCTCTTTCTCTGGTTAATCCACCTGGTCCTAATGCCGACATTCTTCGTTTATGTGTCATTTCAGCAAGTGGGTTTGTTTGATCCATAAACTGTGACAGCTGATTCGTTCCAAAGAAAGCATTAATTACACTTGTAATAGTGCGGGCATTTACAAGATCTTGAGGTGTGAACTGCTCTGTATCGCGCATGTTCATTCTCTCTTTAATTGTTCTTGCCATACGCGACATACCGATGTTAAATTGCTGAGCTAACTGCTCGCCAACTGTTTTAACTCTTCTGTTTCCTAAATGATCTATATCATCAACCGGCTCATTGCCATCTTTTAATTTGTTGATATATTTCATAATTTCAATAATATCTTCATTAGTTAGAACTGTAATTTCTGGTGATACATTTAATTCCAGCTTATCATTCATTCTGTGGCGACCAACATCGCCAAGGTCGTATCTTTTATCATTAAAAAATAATTTTTCAATCAATGCTTCTGCTGTTTCAACATCAGGAGCTTCACCCGAACGCAACTGGCGGTAAATTGCAAATAATGCTTCCTCTCTTGAGTGAGAGGTATCTTTGGTAAGAGTATTTACAATCAAATCCTGCTCAGCGGAAATATCCGCATTAATAAGTTTAATTTTATCAACTTCTGCTTCATCCAAACGATCAATATCTTCTTCGGTAAGAATGCTCTCTCTCGATAAGAAAATTTCGCCGGTGGAGAGATCAAAAACATCACTAGCTACAACCCTTCCAACATATTCTGATAAATCTCTTTCTGTTACATCAACCTCTTCTGCAAGATTAAACAAGTTTAAAATTTTATCATCAGTATCGTAACCCAATGCTCTTAGTAATGTAGTAGCAGGGAATTTTTTTCTTCGATCGATATAAACATACATTACGTTATTTATATCTGTAGCAAATTCAACCCATGATCCTCTTAATGGAATGATACGTGCCGAATAGAGCGGAGTTCCGTTGGGATGAACTGTTTGTGCAAATGCAACACCGGGAGAACGATGTAACTGAGAAACAACAACACGTTCAGCACCATTGATCACAAAAGTTCCCGTGTCAGTCATAAACGGAACATTACCAAGATATACTTCCTGTTCAACAGTGTTAACAAATTCCTCTGTATCGGGATCTTTTGTTGATAACCGTAATTTTCCTTTAAGTGGTGCTGAATACGTAAGGCCTCTTTCCATACATTCCACTACTGTAAATCGCGGTTGTTCGATAGAATATTGAATATAATCCAGTCGATAATTTTCCTTATTATCGAATATTGGAAAATTTGAGGTGAATACGGCTTGCAAACCCTTGTTCTTCCTTTGATCAGGGGGAATGCTATTCTGAACGAAATTCTCAAAAGTTTCTTTTTGAATTGCAAGCAAATCAGGAATGTCGATAACAGGGGTTGTGCTTCCAAAGGAAATTCTGTTATTATCCAATT
>JBATTD010000553.1:0-1615 GCA_049670345.1 Ignavibacteriaceae bacterium | reverse complement strand
AACCAAGATTGCAGCAGCAAACTATCTTAACGATCACCTAAACATTAATCTCACCAAAGAAGGAATTATAAAATTAGATGTGGAAGTTTCATCGAGTTTAATTCCCTGGTTATTAGATGATAAAGATTCATTAAAAAGATTTGCGGCAATACTGTCCAACACTTATATCGAAGCCTTGGATTCTATCAATAAAGCAAAACTTTCATCTAAAGCTAAACGTGCACGTTATTACATCGAAACACAATTAGTCAGCACTAAAGCTGTACTTGATTCCGTTGAATTTCGGTTAATGAGATTTCAGGATGAGAACAAAACTATCGCATTGCCTGAACAAATCTCTGCAGCTATAGATGCAGCAGCAAAGTTAAAAACTGAGATAATTCAAACAGAAATTGAACTTGGATTTTTGGAAACAAATTTACGTGAAGATAATCAAGCACTACTTGCACTGCGGAATAAACTTACCGAGTTAAGAGAGCAATACAATAAAATGCAATTAGGTAGTAAGGATTATTTATTAGCTTTTAGCGATGTTCCTGAACTTGGTAAAGAGTTATCAGATCTGTTGCGCGATGTTAAAATTCAGAATGAAGTATATTTATTACTCCAGCAGCAGTATTATAAAGAAAAGATACAGGAAAACAGGGATATTCCAACTGTTGAAATATTAGATGAAGCAATTCCGCCATTACGTAAATCATCACCAAAGGTAATTTTCTCAACAGTTGTAGGCAGTATTTTTATTTTTCTGATTTTCAGTTTGTTCGTGGTGATTAAAGAGAAAAAAATAATCCTTCTTCAAAAAGAAGTTAAAGGGGGTTAATTTGTATTCACAAACTGCAGTTGTAACCGGGGGAGCAGGTTTTCTGGGTTCACATCTTTGTGATAAACTTTTAGATGAAAAGTTTAAAGTCATTTGTGTCGATAACCTTTCAACCGGATCTACTGATAATATTAGTCATCTTTCGGGGAACGAAAATTTTTCTTTTATTAAGCACGATGTTACTAATTACATATTCATTCCCGAAAGAGTAGATTATATATTGCACTTCGCTTCTCCAGCCAGCCCTATAGATTATTTGAAACTTCCGATACAAACATTAAAGGTTGGATCTCTCGGAACACATAAAGCACTTGGTCTGGCTAAAGAAAAGAAAGCAACATTCTTATTAGCATCTACATCCGAGGTTTATGGTGATCCTACCATTCATCCGCAGAGCGAAGATTATTGGGGGAATGTAAATCCAATTGGACCGCGCGGAGTCTATGATGAGGCAAAACGGTTTGCCGAAGCCCTCACAATGGCTTATCATAGGTATCATGGAGTAGATACAAGAATAGTGAGAATATTTAATACTTATGGTCCAAGGATGCGGCCAGATGATGGCAGAGCATTACCAACATTTATCGGTCAGGCATTAAAAGGAGAAGACATAACTGTTTTTGGTGATGGATCACAAACCCGAAGTTTTTGTTATGTCTCAGATTTAATTGATGGTATTTATAAATTGTTAATGAGTAACGAGACTGATCCTGTGAATATTGGCAATCCGGATGAGATAACAGTTAAAGAATTTGCAGATGAAGTGATTCAGGCAACAGGATCTAAAAGTAA
>JBATTD010000552.1:0-2906 GCA_049670345.1 Ignavibacteriaceae bacterium | reverse complement strand
GATGGGTACTGTCTACAAAGCTGAGGAAACTAAACCAAACATCCCTGTTTCTTGCTGCTTAGCTTACTGCAACCGGAGACAAAAAATAGAGCAAATTGATATGATAATCGTCAAAACTCAGGGTGTCTAACTGCAAAATACTGATATTATAAATCGTCTGGCAGCTCTGCCAAATCTGGAAGGGGTTCCCCGACAGGAACTGGAGTGGCTTGTGGCACACGGTCAGCTTGAGATTCACGAAGCTGGAACGGTTATCGCCCCCAAGGGCAAGCGTGTTGATAAGCTTTGGATTATTATTACCGGGCGCGTAGCTGTAAAAGTAGATCGAGGTGTTGGACCACGGCTAGTCATAGAATGGCATACCGGTGAGGTTAGCGGGATGCTGCCATACTCGAGGATGACCGGGCCACCAGGCGATAACTATCTTGCCTCAAGGTCCGAACTTCTTGCAATTCAGGTGAAGCACTTTCCTGAAATGATTCATCGATGCCCGAAGTTTACCGCTTACACCGTGCATTTAATGCTCGACCGTGCTCGTAGCTTTAATGCCAGTGATCTGCAGGATGAAAAAATGATATCGCTGGGAAAACTAGCAGCCGGTTTGGCTCATGAGATTAATAACCCTGCAGCTGCCATCGTGCGTGGTGCCAAGCAATTGTTGAGGAACCTAGCCGAAGTAGACGCCGCATCCCGGGCGCTTGGAGCCGCTGCTACAACCGACGATATGTTCGCGTCGATCGAGCAGTTACTCTCCGCCTGTTTAATAACACCTACCGATACTTTACTATCGCCAATCCAACAGGCGGACCGAGAGGATGAAATCGCTGATTGGCTTGTGCTCCACAAAGTGGATAAAACAAACGCGGAACTACTAGCTTGTACTCCTATTACGATCGATATGCTAGAGAAACTGGCAAATAAATTATCTGGTGAAACCCTCGCTTTTGCACTGCACTGGATAGCAACCTACTGTACTACAAACTCGATTGCCGTTGAGATCGAGCAGGCGGCATCACGGATCAGTGAACTCGTTGCGGCGATTAAGAGATTCACGTATATGGACAATCTAGCCGGGTCAGAATTGGTAGAAGTGGAAGCCGGTCTGCGTGACACCATTAAAGTCTTAGCTGCGAAGTCGAAGTCAATGGATGCCACTATCACGCTTGATGTTCAAGCGAATCTTCCGCGCGTTCGGGCGACTGGTAGTGAGTTGAATCAGGTTTGGATGAATCTCATCGACAACGCACTCGATGCTATTTCCGATTCAGGAAATATCAACATAAGTGCTTACATGGAAATGGATCGTCTTGTGGTGAGGATTGCCGATGATGGACATGGCATACCGGAAAAGGTTTTGCCCATGATTTTTGACCCGTTTTTTACTACCAAGCCCCAGGGACACGGTACAGGTCTTGGATTAGATATTACACGGCGGCTTTTGCGCATGTATCATGGTGATATTACCGTTCAATCCAGGCCTGGCCGAACCGAATGCCGCGTCAGCCTCCTAGTTGAAAAATCTAACTCCACAGAAGCAGACCAACCAAATGAGGACAAAGATAGCGTATGAGCATTTGAACAATTTCATTGAGCTTTTCAAAGGAAGATTATTGTATATTAATCATATTGCAAAGAGTAATGGGAAAGCCTTGAACAAGAAAAATTTGTTTTAAGAAATGAAAAAGTTTATAAAATAGATTCTGATTCTTTAGTCGGTACTTTTATAAAAAATAAAGATCGAATTACTTTTAATTATTAAAGGCCTTAAATAAATCGCATTATAACTTGCAACTCAACAAGACGTCCTCATTCGGTCCCTGTATTTGCAGTTTGGATTTGTTCATTAAGTAATAGTTTTTAATAAGTAGTAAACCTTGTCGATTAGACATAGTATAATCATTAAAAACGGTGCAACCGCTTGTTAGTTGCGATGCCGTTAGGCAACTTGGATTTTTTCAACTGTACAGGTTTTTATGAGAGGAGAAAAAAATGAGTGAGGGTATTCAATACGATGAAGCCTGGGGACAACGGCTCGTTAAAATTTATTCAACATCAGATGTTGTAAAACAGCGAAAGATTATCCTATCGGCACTCAATCTCCAATCAAATGAACGAATTCTCGATATTGGCTCTGGACCAGGTCTCCTTGTTGAGGATATGGCAACTATCATTGGGTCAAATGGTTTAATCTGCGGTATTGATATCAGTAAGGATATGATTACTCTATCTCAAAAACGCTGTTCCCATTTACCACAAGTTGAACTTCGAGAAGGTGATGCTACCTCATTGCCATATGACAATGAGGAGTTTGATGTTGCGGTATCTACGCAGGTATATGAATATATTGAAGATATTCAACTATGTTTGAAAGAACTATACCGAGTACTTAAACCGGGAGGCCGGGCGTTGATATTGTGTACAGACTGGGACACGTTGCTTTGGAACACTGGCAATCGGAAACGGATGCGGCGTATCCTAACTACTTTTGAGTCGCATTGTGCAGACCCTCGACTGCCACGAACAATTGCACCTAAACTTCAAGAAGTTGGCTTTGATCTAACAAAACATGATGTCTACACCATGTTAAACCCAAAATATGATGAGAATACATATAGTCACGGTATTATAGATTTAATTGCATCCTATGTCTCAGGAAAAAATGACATTACGGAAGTAGAAACAAAAGCCTGGGTTGATGAGTTGCGTGAGAAGGGACGAGTTGGTACTTATTTCTTTAGCATCAGTCGCTATATTTTCTCCGTTTCAAAATCTGGCGCAATCGTGTAACAATCAACATAGTGTATCAAGCTGAATAAATATCGTAGCGGCATAACAATGCCTCTCAATAAGACCGCAAAACCGCGTCGTTACAAACTTTATTTTGCACCTGTAAGCACTAACATAAC
>JBATTD010000551.1:0-4700 GCA_049670345.1 Ignavibacteriaceae bacterium | reverse complement strand
ATCAACTTGTGGCGGATCAGTCCATCCCAGCTCCTTTGCCATGTTGCTGTTTATTTCTATGTCACCATCTGCATAAGCCATATACCTAATTTTATCGTGGCTATCCATTATATTAGCCATCAAATGATTAACGCCATATACAGAAAAAGTTTTTTGCATTTGCAGATCTAAAAGTTCAAAAGAATTATCAGGATTTAGAAACACCGGCTGCGCCACATCATACAAATTAAAATTAAATTGTGAGCTTAATTGCCCATTATTTACATATGAGCTTATTAAATCGATTCCGCCGAAAGTTTCTCCCACCTGGTACACATCTTGTCTGCCTGGTATTTCAATTTCTTGTTTTATTTTTTTTGTTAGGGTTCTCCAGAATTTATTCGGCACATGCTTTACAGCATCGTGCCTGAATCCATCTGCACCTGTTTCTTTCAACCACCACACAGCATTTCCGGTCATCACATTTAGCGCCTCTTCCGAACCTTCGTAATCAAATGATGGCATGTACGGTTCGAACCACGTTGTTAATCTTTGCTCATCAAATAATCTAAGATTTTTTCTCCCATCCGGCAATTCCAGAACACCAAACCAATTTCTGTGTTCTTCCCAGTTAGGATGTTCCTGGTGAATATGATTGGCGATATAATCGAGCAGAACATTCATCCCGCGATTATGAGCAGTTCCCACAAACTTTTTAGCTAACTGCATATCCCCGAAATGCTCTTCCACGTCTACTGCTGAAACCGGCCAGTAACCGTGATACCCTGTAAAATATCTGTGTGGTGGTGGAAATTCCTGGTAGGCAATATTGGTGTTATCAACAATTGGTGATACCCAGAATGTATTAACACCAAGTGAATCAAAATATCCTTCTTCAAGTTTATCAATTATTCCCTGAAGATCGCCACCCTGGTAATTTGCTTTAATAGATAATTCCGGATGTAATACAGGATTATTATTTGATGTGTCACCATCGTTAAACCGGTCGATCATTATTGAATAGATAATCGCATCACCCCAGGTGTTAAACGGTTCTTTCCCCATTGGTGATCCATCTTCCAAACGAACAGTCTGAAAGTTAGTAGATTTACCATTTTTTGATACAGCCACACGAATAACCTTTTTGCCTTTCAGTTCATCCTTATTAATTGATAAACCTATCTTGCTCTCTTCAAGCTTTATGTTCTTTGGATTTATTTTGAAGTTATCTACTAAGGCAACAATATTTTTTTTTGTAATTAGATCTTTAGTAACACTTTCATAGTAAAAATTATACGAGAATGTGTTTTCTTCTTCTTTGTAATTTAATAAATGAAGATAGTGGTTATCGGCTACTGATTTTGCTATTACCAGAACCGAATTGAAATCACCCATCCCGTTAGGCACTTTTACAGGATTTATAGGGTCAATTAATTCAGCACCGTCAACAAAAAATTTATATTCGTACCTGCCGGGATCAAGAGGAATACTTATATTATATGTCCCATCACCATCCTCATCTTTCATAGAAAGATTCGCTCTGTTCCATCCGTTGAACTGACCAAAAAGATTTACCCGCTCAGCCATTCCTTTAGGTGTGTAAGTAAATGAGTATTTCTTTTTCCGTATTAGCTTAATCGGAAGTTCAAAAGTGTTGCCTGAGAGACTAAAAGAAACTAAATTTAAACCACTGAAGTTGTTGAGAGCTTTGATCTTTAAAAAATTTTCTGTCTTGTTAACTTCTATATCGAAATTATTGTTTGGTAAAAAACTTACATCATAGTTATCCGCATAGAACAGATCGCTTATGGTCACTATGGTAGTAGTTCCTTGCTTTAGTGTTACAGGTTTAATTAAATCGGTAATAGTATTTTGAGGTTGGGAACAACCAAATGTTACTAATGCGATAATAAGAATGAAACATTTTTTTGAATCCATATATTTTATCCTTAGCTAATACGAATTACTAATAATAAATTTTTTATACCTAATAAAATTAAAAACACATATACTCACTTATCTGATCTGCTGATGGTCTTGATTATATACACCTGTACACTATTCCCAGGAATGTTTATAAGAAGATCAACACCTTTCTTACTTCCGCTTGTCATACCTTCTTCGCCAGAAATTAATTCGGTAAAAAATAATTTATTTTCTCCCATTGGAATGGTAAGCCGGAGTTTCTCATGATCTAAATTGAACACACATATCATTTTTTCATCTTCGTATGTTCTTTCGAATGCAAATGTTTTTGTACTATCACTTATATATAAGAATTTCTGATTACCTTTCTTTAGTGCTTTGCTCTTACTCCTAATTGAAATTATTTTTTGATACCAGGTCAACATATCCTTGTTTTGCGAAACTTCAAACGAGCCATAACCTGTTCCGAAATCAGAGAATTCATCAATTATTTCATCATCGTAATTCAGCTCATCCCAAACCATAGGTTTTCTATCGTGAGGATCGTCAGCACCCCACATTCCAATTTCATCACCATAATAAATGTAAGGAGCACCCAAATATGTCATTTGAAAAGCTGCAATTAATTTCTGTTTCTCATATTCCTTTTCAGTTGGCTTGCCGGGATTGTACATCGTGTTACTTTCATTTGCATCACGATCGAATTTTCTATCCGGATTTTTTATCATCGATGACAAACGATCGGTATCATGACTGTCCATCAAATTTTGCAATGCCAACAAATTTTCACTTGAATATGTATTATTAACTTCATTTAGTCTTTCTACAAATTCACTTGTTGAAATAGTAGTTTTATCTGCAATCATAAAGTCGTTTACAGCAAATGCAAAATTATAATTCATAAGTGCATCAAAAGGACCTTCAGCAGATACAAAATCCGGTGATAATTCCCAAAGCTCACCAATAATTATTGCATCTCCATTTATAGCTTTTACCATCTTTGCCCAGCTTTTCCAAAAACCTAACGGCACCTCGCGTGCAACATCCAACCTCCAGCCGTCTATTCCATCTGAAGGATCACCATCATTATTAGGATCAAGCCATCTTGTTGTTGAATGAAAAATGTATTGCTTTGGTCCGCGATGTAAATCCGAATCATCCTTATTAAATTCAGGTAAAGACTTAACTCCCCACCAACCTTCATAATCAAATTCGTTAAATGAAGTTGCCGGATCATCAAAACTATTAATTCTATACCAGTCTTTATATTTTGAACTCTCCCCATTCCGAATAATATCCTGAAATGCCCAAAACTGCACACCTGTATGGTTGAACACACCATCAATTATTATTTTCATATTTCTCTTGTGAACTTCTTGCACTAATGTTAAGAACAGTTTATCTGCTTCAGTCCATTTCCATGTTGATGGATCATCTGGTATTTCAGATTGTATTAACTCTCTATCCCTCTCCGGATCAGGACCAAAATTTACATCAATATGATGGAATGTTGATCCATCATATTTGTGTAGCGATGCAGCTTCGAATACAGGATTAAGATAAATAGCACCGATTCCAAGTTCTTTCAAATAATCTAGATGATCAATGATTCCCTGGATATCACCGCCATATCTTCTTTCATAAAGATGATTTCTAAAATGTCCCCCAAGATCTTTTTCCCACTCATCCTGCGAGAACCAATTGGAAGTCCAATCTTTAATTTTCCATCCCGCAGGAATTGAATCTGAGTTGACGAATGTTTTTTCCGGTTCAGGATCATTAGTAGAATCTCCATTTGCGAATCTTTCAGGAAAGATTTGATACCACACCACACCTGTTGCCCATTCAGGTACTTGCGCAATACAAAAGGATTGCGATATTAGGATTAATAATACTGATAATACTAAAACTTGCTTCATTAAATTAGTTTTATGTTTATTGTAGAAAATGGTTCTCTTAAATTCGTTACTGTTTGCTGATAACTTTCGAAAAGGTTTTTAATTTATTTTTATTGATAAAACAGATACTTAAAATAATCATTTTTGATCAATAATGATTTCTGTTAATATAATATTTCTAGATTAGTATTGTTATTTTTACACGTGCGAAACGATTTCTGATAAATTGGAAATAACAATATTTTTTTTTTAGTTTTAAAAACAATTTTATATGAATTATTTTTATACGGTTTTTGTGTTTATTTTTTTCCAATCTTTTCTTGCCTCAATTCGAGATCAGCACTTATGTGACATTCTATTACTATCCTGATGATAATCCAGTTACCGTTTATCTTCGCGGGGAATTTAATGATTGCTTTTTAAATAATTTGATGAGTTTCGATCACGGTTCTATATCTTGGTATGATTATGTATTATTGCGGGTAGGAAGACCAGATCAACTACCAGCTAGGTTAAATGTTCCGCGTGTTTATCTGTACAAATTTCTCCGGATGTCCAAAAGCCTTGCCTGAAAGGTTAAAAGAAATTAAATCTAGTCCGTTGAAGTTGCTAAGAGTATGATTCAGGCGGTATTTTTCTAGCATTAACTTGAAAATTTAAGTTGCTGTTTAGAAAGAATAATTACCAATCTCATTTCATTTAGATTTAATGATATGAATATTTAATAATAAATTGAAATGAGCGAAAAATGTTTGCTTTTATTCATTGATTTATTAAATTATATTTGAAAATAATAATCTAAACATCAAGATTAAAAAAAAGTAAGATTTGATGTTACAAAAAAGAAATATGAGTTTTACCCAACGGAGGTTTATATGAAAAGACTTCTACTGTTTT
>JBATTD010000550.1:0-2052 GCA_049670345.1 Ignavibacteriaceae bacterium | reverse complement strand
CAACTAATTAGTGTAAAAATTGAAAAGAATATTATTAGGTATTTTATTGAATGCATCATTCCCTCTGAATAAAATTAATTCTTGGTGTTTATTTTTCATTCTATAATTAGAATATTTAATTACTCTAATTTAACTTTTTAAAATATTTTAACAATGGATAAGATATGAAACGAATTAATTTTGTTGTGGCTATAATATTCTTACTTTCATCCTTGTTATCTGCACAACAATCAAAAGATGAAAGCAAGGTGAAGTATGGTGCCTTTTCATTCACAAAAGAAGTAAAATTACCGGGAAATCCGGAAGAAATATTCGAAGCAGCCACGGGAGACATTAGCAGCTGGTGGGACCATTCTGTTTCTGAGAATCCGGTGGAATTTTATATTGAGCCAGTACCCGGTGGAGGGTTCTGGGAGTTTTTTGATGATGAAGGTAACGGTATCCTTCATGCAACTGTTATCGCTGCAGACAGGGGAAAGTTATTACGATTTGACGGACCTCTTGGTTTAGCCGGCACTGCAATTCATTTGGTAACAACTTATACCTTTGAACCTGTAGGGCGTGATTCAACTTTGATGAAGATCTCTGTACATGGTGCCGGTGAAGTTGAGGATGAAACACCTGCAATTGTTGAAAAGGTTTGGGGGCATTTTATATTTGAGAGATTTAAGCCTTACATTGAATCAAGTGTCCATTTAGAAAAATAAAACCCCAACCTGATATTAAACCAAATCGGGCATGAATCTTTTCAGATAATATTGTTAGATCAACTGATATTATTTCATCACCAATTAACCACTTTGATGCTAACGAATGAGAATCATTTTTTTGTTTCAACAAGATTTCTTAAATCATTAATTCATCTTCCCTTTGGTTACCTAACAAAAGATTGGATGTAAAAACACTTAAATAATTTACAAACAGAACAAAATTCTTATTCAGGTTTCTGCAGCCACTTTTCAATGGCTAAGTGAAGATGTTCCATAGCAATTATTAAAGGCTCGTGCTGTGAAACATTAATATCCTGCAAAATCTCATTATGTACATCAATAAATGCCCTATTTAGTTTATTAGTAAGTATTTTTCCCCTCCTGGATAGGTTTACTATCATATTTCGCCTATCATCTTGATCAATCTCTCTTAGCATGTATCCCTTTTGTACAAGCCCATCAATTATTCTGGTTAATCTGCTCGGGCTCAGATTCATCCTTTTAGAAATTTGTGTGTTATTCAGACTTTCATCAGTTCCAAGTAGACGAAGGCATTTGAATTCTGCCTGAAATAGCCCGTGTTGCTTTGCTAACCAGGCTTCCTTTTGCTGGCACCCTGCTAATAGGCTGAATGTTAGATTAGCAAGATGCTCTGCAGTTTGATTTGTGCTCATAATTTCCACCAACAATTATTATTATTAAAGTTACTATTAACATTGCATGATTGTGTAATGATCCTACACCCTGGGGGAGGCACTATTTTCTGTAAAGAAGATAAGAATATCTTTAATCAATACATTTCTATCAGGGGTAGAATTATTTCTAAATTATAATATGGTAAAATTATTTGTTAGAAGCAACTAGTGGTTGATGATTGGCTATTGTTTTAAATTGGCAAGTAATAATAAAAAAGCCCCTGCTTATGTTATTAAGCAGGGGAATTAGGAATAGGGGAGTATGCTTTGGGTTTACTTTAAGAGTATCATCTTTTTAACTTGTATAAATTCTCCTGCTTGTAGTCTGTAAAAGTAAATACCACTTGGTAATTCTAGATTATCAATTCTGAAGTCTACATTGTATTCTCCAGCAGGTTTTTCTTCGTTGATCAATGTTTCAATTTCATTTCCGAGTATATCAAATACTTTTATTACAACTTTAGATAATTGAGGAACTGAGTATTTTATTTTTGTGCTCGGGTTAAAAGGATTTGGATAATTCTGTTCAAGTGAAAATTCTGTTGGCAGAGTTGTTTCTTCTTCAACTCCTGTTACGATCACTTGCATCGAATCTGTCCAGTATGTCCATCCATCGCTCCTTACCTCCACCTTGAAGTTGAAATATC
>JBATTD010000549.1:0-8294 GCA_049670345.1 Ignavibacteriaceae bacterium | reverse complement strand
AATACACTAAGGTAACCATTAATATATCTATATGCTTTGCCTGTAGAACCGAATCTTAGCTCAACCCTTCTTAAACGATCAGCGGTGATTATATCACATCTGTCGGGGAAAGTTGGAACTATACTACCTTGTAGAATATCTGTTCCTACGTACGTTACGCCGGTGCCATCATTAGTAACGTCTTCTTCAGGATCATAAAAATCCGAAAACCATTGTGTACCTTCATATTCGGGGTTACCTATTGCAGCATTCTGTTCTTCAACCTTCGTAATGAATCCCTCAGTCACAATTTCACTTACAGATGGATCTCCTAACAAGTAAGATAAACTGCTATCAACTAGTGGTGGTCCACCTGTATTTAAATTTTCCATTTTCCAATACATTTGGTACAATTCAGAGGAACTATCCTTAAAGAAGGTAACCTCATAATTACTTGTTGTTAATTCGCTTTTATTTATTATATCATAACCCACATCACCTGTTGAATGGCCGCTTATTTGATTAGAAGGTTCTGTTAATGTAGGTGGATTATAAAGGTCATCTGCAAGTGTTGTTGTAATGATTTTTGCAATATTTTCAACTTCTCCCACAAATCCTGCTGAAGATAAGAAATAATCTGTAGTATCACCGAAGTTATCATCTGGATTCATAGGAAGTAGTGCATCATAATTTATAGCATAGGAGGTAAATGAAAAGTAATATTCTTGACCTTTTATTAGAGCTCCGTTTGAAAAAGGATCTCTAGTTATACGAACTCTGATCCTTCCGGTTTCCGGGTCTGAATAAATTTGAGGATCCAGTTTATTACTAGACTCTGCATAAAGTAGATCTCGTCCACCGGTTTCAGGATTTTCCTTATATACATCCTGAATAAAACTATCTAACTGATAACTGGTATAGAGTTGAATATTTTGTGTGCCACCAACATTCTCCTGGGTTGAATTTGTCCTGTATGCTGTAACATTGATACCTTCAAATCTGTTATCCCAGGCATCTGTTTTATCAACGAAGCTTACCTGATCGCTCACAGGCATCAAAAAGTCAATAAAATGAGCACCGGATTCAACTGCAACTTGTAAAGTTGATGGGGGTGAAGGTGCTTTAAAATTATTGTCAAATATAAACTGTGCGCCATCATCAATCTCACGAGCAACAGTAATTGAATTTAATCTATCTGATCCTTGACCAACAACGTAGGCAACTACTATTTCAAGTTCATCATCTTTAACCAACTGAAATGGTCCTACATTGGTCATTTGTCGTTGATCAGTAGGAATAGTATTAAGCCAGCCAACATTTGTTACCGGGTCGCCGGAATACCAGAGTCTTATATCTAAACCTGTATCATCACAAGGTAAAGGAAAAACCCCGCCCCATGCGTCATTACAAGGTTCAATGTCCTCACCTAATTTCAACTTGCCGAGCATATAATGTCTTCCTTCAAACTCATCATTTGGGTCACCACGAAGCGGATCGGATTGAATGTAATGAATAAAAGATGCGACATCGAGATTTTTAGCACCGGGAATTTCGATGACACCAAGATTCTGTCCCCTATTAGTGTAAGCAGTATCTAAAGGCGTGTCAACAACTTCATTATATATTCCATCACCATCGGTATCAACAAAGGTTTCTCCGGGAATGAAAGCTTTAGGACCGGAGAAAAAGTCAATCATAAAGCATGGTACTATAGTACCATAAGCTGGATCAGGATCATCACTTCCGTTGTATGTGAATCCAGCATTTCTTGGGACATCGACTCCGACTAAGTCGTCTTCAAAGTTTACACCAAGGTCAGGATCTGACCAGGCACCAAAGTAAACACTATCAAGCACATCGGCAACTAAACCGGAATTTCTTAGTCGATACCGTATAAACATCATATTTCCAAGAGCACCTTTAGATGCGAACCCGAAAACTGTCTGACGAATTTCAACGCCCTGCGGATTAACTCCAGCAAATCTAGTTCTTTGAGCACCCGGTTGTCCATCTGTGTACACGCACCATACAGTCTCATCTCCAAGTAAATCGGGCATATCTTCATCAGGGTCCCACACACCATTCCCATTTAAATCTACGGGATTGTATTCCCCATCACCGTTTCCATCATAGAAATCCGCATCAAATTTATCTACTGCAGTTTTCCAATCTTGCCAACTCAAACCAAATGGTTCATCTTCTTTATTAACAACATATAATACTGCATCAGGATCATTCGGTCCGCTTTCAACAGTACCGGGTGTCATATTCTCTATAAGAGAAGCCGATGCTTGCGCAAATCCCCAAAGGCTTCCATTGGTAAGTCCACTCATCATAAAACCACCTGAGAATAAAAATGTACCATTTCCGAAACCAGCTTCTGAGCCGTCAGGTGGAATATTCACAGCAGCCATAGTCCCGACTCGATTCATTGGCATATTAATATTATTAATAAAAAATCTGTAGGCATCACCTTGTTTACCCGATGTTTGGGTTTTATTCAAGGTATATTGCTTATTAGTACTATTTCCTCTTTTATCTCCTTCCATCAAGCCCAGAAACAGCAAAGCTATTGCTGCTATTAAGAAGATAAACTTAGGATAATATGAGGTTTTATTGTTTCTCATTTTAACTACCATATTTAATAACTAAAATCATAATTTAATTTAGTATTACAGACCAAGATTAACCTTAAGTCCGAGTCTAATCAAACGAGGGATACCGAAATTAATAGGGTCTCTCTCAAGTGATTCATAATCTTGCTTATATCCTTCGCCGTTGGATAGAATAGCTGCCCGACCTTCAGCTGTATTGAGGAATCCTGTGGTATAAGGATCACCAGTCGATCTCCAAACTCCGTTAACATTTTCACTGCCGGTTAAATTCTGAATCCATAAGTATGGTGTAACTAAAAGCCCACCTGTAGCAAATGATTTTTCAATTTTAAGATCTATTCTAAATGTTCCGGGTGCATTCCGAGAATTAATATAACCAGTAGTACTCGGTCCACCGTTGTTTCCGGATAAAATATCGAAGAAATCAAGTGGTGTATAAGGTCTTCCTGTTGCAAATGAGAATAAAGCATTCACTGCGACCATTTCCATAATACCAAGCTCACCTTGCGGCACATAAAAATCAATAGATGCTACACCGGTGTGTCTTTGGTCGTAATCAAGTGGACCAATCACTTTGGGGGCTTCACCATCCAAGTTTCTGAACACGGCAGTCTGACTGGAGTTTGTTGCTGAACCTGTGCCCTCTGCAACTGCAAATGTATATTGTAGTGTGAAGTTGAAATAACTTAACCTCGTTACATCTAGCGAAAATGCCAAACCTTTACTGGTTCCAAAGTCAGAATTTGACGGATGGATATAAGTTCTTAGTTCACCTTCAGGAACTCTCTGGAAGAAACTCAATTGTCGGTTAACTAAACCTTTAATGTTTTTATAGAATAAAGAAATATTCATTGCAGCGTTATTACCAAGTAACTGTCTGAATCCGACTTCATACTGAATGGTTTCTTCAGAAATGATAGAGCCATCCTGAACATATTGAGGATCAAAACTAATAAATTGATCTAAATCAAATTGTGAAGTGTAGAGATCAGTTAACTGAGGTATTTGAATAAATCGACCATATTCAGCATGGAAAACCGTAGATTCGGTTATAGGAAATCCTAATCCAATACGGGGTGAAAATTCAAGCTCTGCCTCTTTTTCAACAAAATCACCCGGATCAAAATCATTTGGATCGCTTCCTCCGGCATATGGTAAAAGTACAGGATTCCCGTCAACTAAAACTGGATCTTTCAAAATATCAGTTTTCGTATCGAAATAATCCACTCTTAAACCAATATTCAATACGATATCTTCAAGTTCAAATCTATCCTGCAGATATGCATAGGCAAAAAATGGTTCTTTTGGCTCATATAAATCGCCACTAGAAGTTTTATTTCTACCGGTTATGTCATATCCAAATACAGTTGGCTGCTCAATTTCAAATTTTTCCTCTAATGTAAGAGTATCAGATTGGCCTGCAAGCGATACGGGACCAATTATATAATCTCTGATAATATTTGTATTAGCACCCCCTCCAATTTCAAACAAATGATTACCAATCTGCGAAGTAAAAGTTGCATCCGCATTTAATTGATCATTTTCCTGGCGCTCGTAGCGGTTATTTACTCTTCCATAAGCAAAGAATACATTATTCTCATCTTTTTGAACCCTTTGACCATCTTGGGAAAGTGTAATTCCAAATTGGTTGGCAAATATTGTACTATCGCCATAAGCAAGAAGATCATCTCCAAAGTGAGGATCAAACTCGTTGAACTGATCTCTCCTGACACCAACATTCAAGTTCCAGAATGATCTTGGACTTACAGTTTGAGATATTCTAGCACTAAAGGAGTAGTTATTTTGCTCTCTGCCAGGATTAAACTGAGCATTATTTTTTGCATATTGATGGATGTAACTCCGGTAATTTCTTTCGTTTAAATTTGCACCGAGATTAATTCTGAAATCTCCGATATTGCTAGTAGTTCTACCTGTAATTCTCCATACATCTGAATTCATCTGTTCTCTGGCTGTAATAGTTTTATCGATCGATTCAAAAGTCCTTTCAATTGCCGATGGATTATTATCCTTAAACCATCCTCTTTCACCGGATAAGAATATAGTGTGATTTGCATTTCCAGGGATAATTGGACCGCTTAAATTCAAAGTGTATTGATTAAAACCATAATCGTCGGTGAATTCAGAAGTAATAACATCAGCAAATACATTGTAATTAGCCTGACCGGATTTTGTTGTAATATTAACAATACCAGACTGTGCCTGTCCGTATTTTGCCTCGTAACCACCAATCTGGAATGAAACCTGGTCGATAGCATCATCACTTACCTGAACACGGTTTGTTCCAGTGAATATGTTAGTTTGTGGTACCCCATCAACAATGAAAAGAGTTTCTGATGCTCTACCACCTCTAACATTTATGTCTGCGTTACCATCAACGCCACCAGCACCTTCACCAGCATTAGTACTGCCTTCTTGTATTACAACTCCTGATTGAAGACCAACTATATTTGTTATCCCTTTAACAGGTAAACGAGCAATTTGGTCCGAATCTATTACTTTTACGGTGTTTGTTGATTTTGCCTCGAAGAATTTCGTGTCTTCTACAACAATTTCAGGAAGTGTGAAGTCTGTTTAAAGATCAACATTCAATTCATAGGTGAGGTTTGCTACAATTCTAACCCCTTGAATTGTTTTGGGCGCGTAGCCAACGTAACTTACTTTAACATTGTATGTAGCGGGAGTAATATTAAGTATAAAGTAGCTGCCGTCTATATCTGTTGCGGCACCAAGGTTTGTATTTAATATTATAATATTGGCGCCAATAAGTGGTTCTCTTGTATCTGCGTCTAAAATTTTCCCGCTAATTTTACCCACTCCCAATTGGGCAAAAGCAGAAGAAGTTAGAATCAATAAAGAAAGAGCCACTAAAACATTAGTAAAAATTTTATTCATCTCTTCTCCACGAAGTTTAATTGAATAATATAGCTCTATTTATAATAACTGATTATAAAATTTAATGCGTTTCAAAAAAAGGGGTGAATCGCACAATAAACGCTCGATTTACTGGCAACCCACCCGTTAACACATTAAATGATATTCATCAATATCTTATCTTATTTCAATAGCATCATCTTCTTTGATAAATTGAATTCACCAGCTGTGATAGAATAAATGTACATTCCAGACGCAAATTTTGTTGCATCAAAGTCAACAGTATAATTTCCAGCTTGTACCTCTTTATTTACCAGTACTGCTACTTCGCTTCCTAAAATATCATAAACCTTAAGAACAACATTTGACGCTTCAGGAATGGAAAATTTAATAGTTGTACTTGGGTTAAACGGATTAGGATAATTCTGGGATAAACTGAAAGTTCCCGGTGTTAAATTATCTTCATTTTCAACGCCGGTTGAGATTCCAAACCAATCAAGTACTTGTACTTGTGGAGCCTCAAGAGTAAATCCATACCACCAATACTCTGCTTCGGTTTCGGTATCAGAGCTAATTGATAATGGATCATATCCAAAGAATGCAATTTTGTTCCCTGCAGTTAGAGTACGATGACCCGCAATGTTATATGTTGTTACACTATCAATTGCCAGTCCTTGCATATCAACCTGAACGTCAGCTTCAAAATCAACTCCATCCAGCCAGTTATCTACACCAATTTCCCACGTTGGATCGTATGCCATCGGAGCAGTCCAACCGTTATCACTTGAAATTTGAGTGTATAGATCATAAACAGGTCCACCAAGCAATGAACCCATCTGTGGGTATACTACTGATGGTAAACCCTGATCACCAGATGCCGCATAGTTTATATCGTTATGATCAGCATTAATTCCCAAGATATCAAAGTGAAAATCTCCTGCTGAATATGTTCTATCAACCCATCCGGTTTGAGCACCTAGCCATTCATCACCTGCTAACATATAATTACGACTACCATCACCTTCTATCCAGGTTCTTATAACACTACTATTAAGAACAGCTGGACCGTCTGTAGCAATCTCAAGAATGTTCGTATAGCTATTTGCTAATGCATCTGTTAACGAACCATAAGCCCACACATCATGATCAAAATCCAATGTTGTATATGAATTTGGCCAATCACCCGATCCAAAATAATAATCCGATGGATATCCTGAATCTGGTAATCCATTGAAAACTAGCAGAGTATTTACTCCTGCAGTTGGTGCAAAGATGCGATAGGTATATGTGGCTGATTGACTTGAATTGGTTAAAACATCAACAGCTTCAACAAAATATTTTATAATAGTACCCGGTGATTGTCCTGGAATATCTCCGGTATAAAGATCACCACCACCTGTAGTCATAGTCGCATCACTCCAGGTTGTACCATCATCAATTGAATATTTAATAGTAGCTGATTGAACTCCTGACGCACCACCACCTGGATTAGTATCTGTTATGGTAGCATCGACAGTCTGTGGATCGGTTGATAATGTAGTTGATAGTACAGTTACACCGCTAATCGTAGGAGCTGCATCTCCATAAATGTCGACTATTGCAACCAAATCCAGTGCAACCGGGCGTGTGTTCCAACCATTATCATCACTAGGTACAGTTCGTTCATACTCGTAAAACTTTAGCGTAGGATACGTTAGACCAGGACTTGAACCTTCTACTCCATATTGTGCATAAAAAGACTGGACACTATCAGTAGCAGCAACCCAGGTCCCTGTATTGGAAACTGATATACCAAAAATTTCATCGCGTAATACAGTAGGTTCGCCTAATGTACTCATCAATATCCAATCATAATTATTGCCTGCAGGATTGTATACAGAAGGTGTGGGTACTACAGGTGCACCAATGCCATTTTCACTCCATAGATCTGCCCAAGGTATCGGGTGATTATCAATAGCTTCCCAGGGTCCGGTTGAATTACCTGTTGCATCACCAAAATCATAAGGAGCAACATCATTATATCCATCTCCAACCCCCGGAAACAAACCTAACACTTCACTAGACGTACCAGCAGAAAAGTCGGCTAGATCTTGAGCAGTATAGTTAATTAATTTTACTAATTTCACTGATGCGGGCTGAAGATCATGATTAAGATTGGTTCCTAGCCCAACAGCTTTAACAAGCAAGTCTGCCGGTGCTTTATACCATGTAACCATAACATCGTTTGCTTGATGTCCGAAACCTGTCCCACCATTCGACCAATCGCCAGGATACCATTTTCTATAGCTAAACGTATCAATCAATCCAACTACATTGTCAAACTTCAGTACTTGTGTTGCAAATGGTTTTAAAGTGTTTTGATTCTTTGACTCATTAAGCATCATTTGCTTTTCGAGTGAAGTGCGTGAACCCATTTCGTTAGATGGTCCCTTTTTAGGAATACCATTCTTTCCATTTTGGGCTTGTGTTAAAAACACCCCCGAAAAAGCCATTAACACAATTAGTAAGAAAGTAGAAAAGTACCTATACATATTTGTTCTCCTTAAATTTGTAAGAAATGTGATTAATTAGGTTTTTTTTATTACTTAGATGTAATATTTAAGTTCTATACTAAAATAACACAAGTAATTTTTTATGTCAAGTATTTTAAAATCTAATATTTTATAATGTGAAATAGCTTATTTTTTAATAAATGTCAATAGCGATATTTTTCCGTTCAAATATAATTATATCCGCACACATACAATATACCCCTTTTATCTATTACCAAGCAATTTTTTTTTGATGGTCTTCAATTTGCATGAAATA
>JBATTD010000548.1:0-2723 GCA_049670345.1 Ignavibacteriaceae bacterium | reverse complement strand
ACATAAGAACAGGAGATTGAATTGAAAAATAATTGTAGCTGGATAAGTTAGATCCTTCAGAGGTATACTCACGTTTCCTCGTTCCAAATAAATCTCTTACCTGCAGAGTTACTGCAAGCACATCTTCAATTATTTCCTGACGAACCGATAAGTCTGAACGAAAATATCCTTCCCACCTTCCTTGTGAAGAAACAGTGGGACTGTTATAATTCAAATTAAACTGAATTTGTGTCGATTTTCCAATTTTAAAATTATTGTTAAACCTGCTTTGCCAGTTGAAACTTTCCTGTGAAAAAGGCTCCTCATACAAAATTCCCTCAACTAGATAATTGTAAACGTTTCCCATCAGGTTCACGTTCCAGAAATTAAAAGGATCAAAATTAAGCATCGCTTCTGCGCCGAGTGAATAGTCTGTTCCAACATTTTCAAAAGTTGTAAGAGTTATATTTTCGTCATATGCCGACCGCACTCTTTCAATTTTATTATGAGTAATCCTGTAGTAAATTTCAGTTGAAAGAGATACTATACCAATAAATGTTTGAAAACCCGCTGCATACGAATCAATAAATTCCGGCTGGAGTTCAGGATTGCCTCTTCTTACATTATTCGCATCAATCCACGTATCAAATGGTTCTAACGCCCATCCCCTCGGTCTATCAATCCTACGGGAATAACTGGCCATGATAGTTACTCCCCTGGTAAATTCGTATGATGAATGAAAACTGGGGAAATAATCTATCCTGTTAAGGTTAGTAGATTTATTTTGCGTTGGAACTTCAATTGTACGGTAGGTGTAATCAGCTCTCAAGCCTGCCTGCAATTGGATCTCCCATAACCGATTGGAGTAGATGGAATATAAAGCATGTTCGCTCCGATTGTATTTATTAAGATTGCTGTATTCTGATTGAAATTCATAATCGCCATTATCCGGGTTGAACTCGTAAAGCTCATTTGTTTCTTCCGATATATCAACTTCACCCTGGTAACCAGCTTCAAATTTACTAAACTCTGATATTGGTAATACATAATCGAGTTTCCCTCTGAATTCTTTAGAAGGACCAAACTCGGTCGTTTCTCTACCGCTTAATTGAACTTCTTCACTAAATTCCGATGTGATTGTAAATTCATCTGAATTTCTGTAACTATAAAACAATTCACCTAAAAGCTGGTGGCCTTTTACGCCAAATGTATGGGAGTAATTGGAGTTCAAAGCATAATAATTCCCTGAACGGCTTCTATCGGTTAATCCCAAGTAATTAAAATCATCCGTGTCATTAACTGATGATTCAGTGAAATTTTTATCAGAAATATTCTGCCTTTCTCTTCTGCCTAATCTTGCTCCAAAACTTAGTATATTATCAGGGCTTAATGCAAGTTCAATTCCACCCCTGCCCTCATAATTAATCCTTTCCCTGTTTATATCGCCCGATGAATTAATACTGGTTGTATTGTCTTCGAAAAAGTACAGATTATTTTGCACATTATTCCCGGGCAAAGTTCTCTGGTTATAATCAAAACCCAGATTGATCTTTAAAGAAGTAGCCTGATAGTTAATTAAAAAATCTCCACCGTAGCTATCATACATTCCTGCGTTAGCATTTACAATTCCACTTAAACCTGAACCGGTAGATTTCTTCATTATTATATTGATAATTCCTGCAGTACCTTCAGGATCGTATTTTGCAGATGGATTGGTTATAATTTCAATTTTGTCTATTGAACTTGCTGCTATTTGCTGCAGTGCATCCTGTGCATCAAGAACCGATGGTCTGCCGTCAATCAAAACTGTAAAACTCTGGCTTCCACGTAAGCTAACGTTACCCTCAATGTCAACTTGAACGGAAGGGACATTTTGCAGTATATCGGTAGCGTTACCAGAGATTACATTTAGCATCTGATCTGGATTAACTACTTTTTTATCAATCTGGTAGGTTATCGGCAATCGCTCACCTTCAACAACAACATCTGAAAGATTAACTGCTGATGGCTGAATAAATATCTCTCCAAGATCCACATTTAAGCTTCCCCGGATTATTTTAGCCTCCCTAATTTCAATCTCGTAACCGATAAATTTTATTTCCACATAAAACCTTCCGGCTCTTTCCATTGAGATGTTAAAAATTCCTTCACTATTTGTAACTCCGCCTGTTACAAGAGAAGAATCTTCTTGAGAATAGATAACAATGTTCACATATTCAATCGGCTCACTTGTAGCTGAATCAAAAACTTTTCCTGTTATTGTTCCACCCGGAAAGTTACTCCCTTTCCTTTCTTGGGGAAAGATTAAAGATGATAGAAAAAATATAACGGCTAATTGTAAAACTAAATACTTCAATACTTTTACTTCAGATAAAATTGAACAGATTTCATAAATAGTTAGACATCATTAAAATATAGTAAGTTTAATTTCAGACAAATTCATCACTTATTCTGGGATTATATCTTACCTAAAGAGACTTCGTAAATACCGAATAAAAATAGCTATGGATTAATTTTTTATCCAATAATCGTGACAAATTTTCACAGCTTCCTCTAATAAATCTCTTTCGACAAGAATGGAAATTCTAAAAGAAGTGGTGCCAACCCCAAATATTTCTATCTGTCTTTCACCCAACAGATTAAGAGTATCTTTAAGCACATTACTATTTCTGCTAAACCCCTCTCCAATTATTGAAAGTGCACCAAGACAATCATTTATATAGATTTCATGTCTTAATTTATTT
>JBATTD010000547.1:0-12672 GCA_049670345.1 Ignavibacteriaceae bacterium | reverse complement strand
GGCCATACTGAAGCTTCAATCGGAGTAGGCATCCAACCCATCAACGCAATTAAGAACGCTATCCCGGTTGCATCCCATAAATCTGGTTGAATAAAACCTTCACTTAGCGCCATTCCCCCGTTGGCTGAAATTACAAAAGCAATTATGGTTGAAATACTTAATACGATAATGATTAATTTCATTAAACCATCGAGTAAGGCATAGTGACCAATGAACAGCATTAATAATATAGCTCCCAATAATATTATGCTCATCAGGAACATGCTTAGATGAATGTTGAAAAAGAATGCTGCAAGACCGGAACTGACAATTAATACAGCGGTGAAATTAATTATTGCAGTAAAGAAGACCAGGATAAAGTAAGTTCTTATTGCCCATTTGCCGAGTAGCCTGTATCCTTCAAGCATGCTTTTACCAGTAGCTGCTGTGTACCTGTAACCAAATTCGAAAAAAGGATATTTAAAAAGGTTTATTAGAATGACCGCCCAAATAATTCCAAAACCATAATTAGCACCAGCCCGTGTTGATTGAACTAAGTGCGATG
The DNA here is from genome assembly GCA_049670345.1 of Ignavibacteriaceae bacterium. GTDB lineage: Bacteria > Bacteroidota > Ignavibacteria > Ignavibacteriales > Ignavibacteriaceae > BMS3ABIN03. The sequence continues at coordinate 12,128 of JBATTD010000547.1, read as the reverse complement.
CACCGATTGCAGCCCCGGCATATAATATTCCCGGCCCTAATGCTTTTAATACACCCCTTAGAGTAAGTTTGCTTGAGTTCATACGATAAACTTTGTTTTTGATTTTTATAATAATAAAATATTCTGTAGCGGCAAAGTAATTCTCGATTTTGACTCTATCAATTAAATTTTATTCAAAAGTAAATTCATTCTAACATTATTGTCTTAATCATTTTTTAGTATTTTTACATTAGCTAAAAGTGCTTTTAACCTGCATCAGACACCAGGGGAAGTATATCATTGCAGATTTACTTCAGTAGGAACCCCTGGAAGAAGATCAAATTCTGAAATGCAAGGAGGTATTGATGAAAGCGAAAGAAACTATGTTTCCCAAAGCAAGAATCCCGTACGGAACATGGGGCAGCAGTTATTTTCCTGCGTGGCAGACTTCCGCTTTGGCGGAGGTAAATATTGGGCAGTTTGCCGGCGAGGCAATGAATAAAATTTTAGGTATGAAAAAAGTTCCTAAAAGATCTTTGGAGTATCTTATAATTGGTTCAACCATTCCCTGGCATTGGAAATTTTGGAATGCCCCGCTTGTGGCCAGTTGTCTTGGCCATCGTGTTCCCGGTTATCATATAGAGCAAGCTTGCGCAACAGGACTGCAGGCCATCTTGCTTGCTGCCTCTGAAATTGAAGGTGGTGCGTATGATGTAGTTGGTGTTCTAACCTTTGATCGCACCAGTGATTCACCTGTTGGTGTTTTTCCTGAACGACGCGCTTACAGAAGAACCGAGGTGCTTGCAGACGTCTGGGATAATTTTGGATTTGATCCTGCAACGGGTAATGCAATGATCAAGACTGCGGGCCTTGCTGCAAGAAAGTATAAAATCGATCGTGAAGAAGTAGATGATCTTACTTTTTACAGGTACAAGCAGTATTTCGATACGAAAAATTCGGGATGGTTTGATAATGTTCTTGTTCCCCTTGAAGTATTAAATATACAGGGGCGCTTTCTCGGTGTCATCGATGAGGATAAAGGCGTTCGTCCTGTAAGCCGTTCAGGTTTGCGGGAAATGCGTGAACTTGATACCTGTGTTACACCCGGCAGCCAGACACATGCCTCTGATGGAATGGCAACTTTGCTGGTAACCGGCGTGGATAAAGCCCGCGAGATAAGTACAAGGCCAGAAATAGACATTCAATTTGTAGGAAAGATCGAAGTTAGAACCCAACCCAGTTTAATGCCGGAAGCTCCGGCTATAGCTGTACAAAAACTATTGCAACGCACGGGATTGAATATGAATGATATGGCTGTGGTTAAAAATCATAATCCGTTTGCAGTTAACGATGCAATTTTTGCTAAGGTAATGGATTATGATTGGCAAAAGATGAACACCACAGGCAGTTCACTTGTTTGGGGTCATCCACAGGGCCCGACTTTAACCCGAATCGTTATTGAATCCCTGGAGGAGGCAGTATCACTTGGAGGCGGATACGTGCTGGTATTTGGTTGTGCAGCAGGTGATGTGGGTATTGCTGCTATATTTAAAGTTACTGAGGGAGGAAACCGGATATGATAAAATCAATGAGGCAATCAACGCTCGAAACAATCGGGTTGGGAACCGTAATTGAAATATTTCAAAATGGTAAGCTTCCTGTTGAAACCGAAGAGATTGTAGACGAAGTATTTGGTAGCGCAAATGAACGTGGCTCGCTTGTAATCTCAGGCGCTAATGGCATAGTAGGTGCCGGCAAAGCGATGCAGCTTGGTTCCAGGTTGGCGCCATTTGGTGTAACCGTTGTTGGGTTGGATTTCCCCGGCTCTCCGGATGGGGTAGGCAGGCAATACGCAGGACTCGTTGGTGCCTTTGGAAAGAAAAATGCCGATAAGATTATGTCTAACTTCATTCGCCTGTCCTATGATGGTGGAAGCCTTCCAGCTAAACTTAATGAATTTAAACCGAGATTTTTGTTGGAAGCAATTCCTGAAATTCTTGATATCAAAAGAAATCATTATGATCTTTTTCGTAAAAATTTTCCTGGAATTGAGATTCGCTCTGTAACATCGGGATTCCCGGGCTCTGAACTTGGAGTTGGGATTGCTCACCCGGCGTTCCCTCACGAGATAAATAAAATATGGGAAATTGTTGAGTCGGAACCATCGGCAGTTACAAAACTTTTATGGTCATTGGGATTAATCCCTGTACCGGTTAGTGATCATTGGTCGTTTGTTCTTGATGTTCTTTTCTGTGGAATAACGCTTGCGGGGTTACGTTATCACCAAGCCACCAACATGCCTTTCTGGAAAATTGATAAGTATGTTAGAAAGATTATGGGCCCAAACCCGTTCAGAGCGCATGATGTAATCGGTGCAGCAGGAGCTAACTTTTTAACATGGTCTTGTCTTCATCATTTAACAAACAATTATGGTAAACTTTTTGAACCAACAGCAGAACTGGTGGAACATAAGGATAGCGGGCAGAACTGGTATCCGCCAAATCATTTCAGGCCGCTTGTTAACTGGCGTCTCACCAACGGGGAACAGGATGAATTGTTAAACTGGTTACAGGGATCTCTTTTCCAGATGGTAAGCTTATTAATCAAAGAAAAAAGAAGTCATCTTTCTCTCATCAATGCTATAAGTGAATTATGTGCGCAGTTTCAACCCGGTGTAATTGCAAGTATTCGAAGAGCCGGTCTCGATACAGTAATAAAAAGAGTGGAAGCTTATCATAACCTTCACCCCGAAGCCGGAATAAGCAGTTGGTACCCTGAGGTTTTTGAAAAGATGGATGAATCTGAATGGCAGCAGTTATATGTTAACGCAGAGCATGACGGAAGCACAGGCGTTATAACAATCGCTCGTGAAAGTTACAACAGTGATATGGACAACGAACTTAACCTTGCTATAGACTGGCTCCTTGCCGAAGGGATTAATAATGTAATTGTTACAGGTGACTTTCACCTTTCAACCCAGATGGTTGGTGCCGATACAAGTGAATTTTTCCCTGCGCTGGAGAAAGTTGAAGAGGGAATTAGAATCGCTAGCTCGTGGTCAAAAACTGCACGTAGACTGTATGATGAGTTTAAGATTTCAGTAGGATATATTAATGGTAAGCGCTGCCTTGGTGGATTTTTAGAATTGCTTATGCATTGTCATTACCTGGTTTCTGTCGATGATGCTAAATTAGGAATGCCCGAAGTAACATTACCTGTTGTTCCCGGTATGGAAGGCTGTCATTGGTCATTCAGGAAAGTTAAAAAAGAAGACAGAACTAAACTTCTTAAGCTTTTGCTTGAAGGTGAACAGGTGAGCGCCAAAGATGCAGTTGGATGGCTTATTGATTACGCGGGCTCGCATACAGAAGCAATACAGATCGCCTGGAAGATAGCAACAGGTAAGAACCATGGTTTAACAAAGAGAAATGTAAAAGAAAATGTATTAGATAAAATATCATTTGATATCAAACTTCAGGCACCGGGCAACCCAGGTATGGAGGCGGCAAGAAAAGCCATTATAGAAGCCATAAAAGATTCTTGCGGAACTGATTTAAAAGAAGCGCTTACAATTCAGGCAAAACACTCTGCAGATTTTATGATTTCTGCTGCCTGTAAAAATGGGATAATTGGTACAGAGTGCAAACGTGTGATGGATGTGTAAGCTAATCTTATATAAATAAATTAGATCAGCAAATCTTCAATATATCTTAAATTCTTTTGGAGATCAGTTTCCAGATCAAGTGTTAAGACATCTCTGCTGTTATTAACCAGTGCTTCCCTATCTCCCATTACCTGTGCTTTTATCAGTACGCCGAATGAGATTGAGCTTTCATTACTCTGGGAAACATCGGGGATCGGCAGGTCTAGATTTGGCTTCCCTATGATTTGTATAAATAATCCGTTGCCCTTATCTCCCTTGTGTAATTGGCCTGTTGAATGCAGGAATCTTGGCCCATAGCCAACTGTTGTTGCAACCTTAAATTTCTTTTGAATGGCTGTCCTAATACTTTGAAGTTGATTTGTAGTTTCTTTCTCCAGCTTTAAATATGCATGTATTGCAACATAGCTTTTTCCCACAGTTACGTTTTGAAGGAACTCGTTTAAGGCATCTTTCAAATTATCCGATTTGATATTTCCCGATACGGAAATACCATCTTCCGTAAAGTTTAGATTTAATTCGGGAAGCTCACCTTTTTCTATATATTTATCCATCATTTTTATTGCAACTACTTTTGCGCTTTCCACATTCGGCTGATCGAATGGTTGTATAATGAGAGCCCACCCTGCTACAACAGTTGCAAATTCCCATCTAAAGTATTCTTTTCCAAGATCGTAAAAATCTTTTAATTCTATTTCGATGATTGGGAAGTCCGCACCCTTTAAAGCACTGATATGTGTATCGTAAGTGGAATCGTTTTTCATTTTTATATAAATAAATAAACGATCCTTTGAGTAAAAATCCGGGTCTAAAACTTCTTCAAGATCAACAGGTAAAATTCCTTTGCCGTTTTTCCCAGTGCTTTCGGCAACCAGCTGCTCCACCCATGCACCAAAGCATCTTATTTCGGGAGAAGTGATGAATGTTACTTTATTAATTCCCTCTTCAGTTAAAACCCCTAAAATTACTCCCAACTCTACGGCTGAGTTGTTCGCATTATTTTTACATTCTTCAACCATCATTTTTGTTTTTGTTAGGAACTGATTTAAATCAACGCCTACTAATGCAGCGGGAACCATCCCGAATAATGAAAGTGCGGAGAATCTTCCCCCGATGTTCGGATCATTTAGAAATATTTTCCGGAAGTTTAATTCCTTTGCCATCTCTTCCAGGCCGCTGCCAGGATCGGTAATTGCAGCAAAATGTTTCCCTGCATTATCTTCACCTAACTCTTTAAGAGTTTTGTTGTAGAAGTATTTCATAAAGGAGATTGTTTCAACCGTTCCACCTGATTTTGTAGAAACAATAAACAATGTTTTTTCAAACTCTAACGAATCACTAAATTCTTTTACGGCTTCGGGGTGTGTGCTATCTATTACAGCTAAATCAAGATATCCTGCTTTAACTCCAAATGTTAATCTGAAAACTTCCGGTGCAAGTGATGACCCACCCATCCCCATTAACAATGCGTTTGTAAAACCTTCTTTAATAACCGATTGCACAAACTCATTAATTTCACTTACTGCTTTTGAAGTAGTTTCAACACTATCCAGCCAACCAAGCCTGTTAGAAATTTCCCCAGGATTATCATCCCAGACTGTGTAATCTTTATTCCAAATTCTTTCTACAATTTTTTCTTCTGATATTTTAGAAAGTTTTTTGGCTATTGTTTTGCTTAGTTTCTCATCATTAATATAGACGTTCATAACGGTTCCATTTATTAGCAATTAGTTTTTTTGAGGGATAAGCAAAATTACAATTACATGCCGCATTATTTAATTCTTTACAATCCACTTCCCCAGGTTGCTGCTTTGTTTGTTAAATCAATATTCAGATTTTTATAAATCTTATTATCTAAATCAGCATTCGGTAATGAACCGAAAGATAAAACCTCTGTTGGGCAGTTTACAACACAAGCCGAGCATCTTACACACTCAACATCGTTCATTGGGATTCCTTTGTTGGCATAATTCATTACATCAATACCCATATGGCAAACCTTTGTGCAGATGTTACAGGAAATACATTTCTTCTTTTCTGAAAATATCCTGTAGCTGGAAAAGCGATTATAAATATGCATGAGTGCCGCGAGGGGACAACCAAACCGGCACCATACTCTTCCGCTTAAAAAGAAGTAAACACCAAGACCAAGAACACCAGCAAAAATAACATCGATGCCTATGTAATAAAACTTATGAAAAAAATCTGCAGTATAGGCCATTTTTTGATTTATTATCGGGATCTCGATATTATAAAGAACACCTATCAGTTTTGATGCAGTAATAACAAAAGCAGCTAGCAAAGCCCACTGTCCAAAGTTTTCCCACTTCTTTGCTTTGGGTCCGTGCAGTGCAAGGGTTCTGTATTCATCACCGAGTGTTTCTGCAAGTGCACCGCAGGAACAAATCCACCCACAGTAAGCACCCTTACCCCATTTATAAACTATAAATGGAATAAACACAAATGTTTGAAACAAACTGAACAACAACCAGAATGTTGTAATGTTTGAACTATATAAATTGCTGAAGTTTAAAGGCCACGCGAGAATAAATCCGTATGACCGCCAGTAGCTTTCTTTCGGGAATACTTGTGACATTATAAAGCCATCGCTTCCACCTAGTAATCCGGCACTACCCAATAGTGGAAAAATAATTTCGGGTAAAATAAATAACGGTAGTGCCTGTATTAATATTAAAGACCATGTTTGGAGCTTAATGTATTTCGTTGGGTTCATTTTTATTCTTCGCAAGCCGAAGATTAAAATCGTAACCGAATATAAACCTGTATACCAAAAACTTTGAGGTTTATCCAGAACAAGTACTCCAAAATATCTTCCACCAAAAAAGACCAATGCAAAAAAAGCGGCAACCAAAATGAAGTAAACATATTTGAATGTCTTCCAGTTAAATAAAAAAGCTCGGTAGTTTTCCTTAATAAATTTAATGAGAAGATAAGTGCCCAGTAAAATTGCAGCCGCAAAACAGAAATAGGCAACAACCGCACTTATATATTTTGTAACACTCCAGATTCTTACCTGGTCAGAAAATAAAGTCGAAAGAAGAACGGTTGGAAATGTCAGAAACTTTCCCCAGAATTCAGTTGTGAAGAGATAGCCGGCAATATCTCCAAAAGAATCCACTTTACCGAAAAGATCTTTATAGAAATATGCACTGCTTTTCCCAAAATATATTATGCCTGATACAAGAAGCAGCAAAACAAAGTAAAGTTTTGCAGATAAGGGAAGTTCACCTTCCATCTTGATGTTACTTCGCTTAAAGAATTGAACGGGTAATTCACGACCGATCATACAAAACAGCATTGAGTTTTTTAATTCAGATTCAGTGCCATCCTCATTTCCCAGTACAACTGTATCATCCTTTATTTCCTTTACGCTGCTCTCCATCATTAGCTTTATTTTTCCGTCACTAACAAGCGCATTTAATTTCTCAACATTCCCCTCTTTCGGTCTCGCGAAGTCTGGTCTCCGGTAGGATAGAATTACTGAATTTGCAGTCTCAGCCGTTGCTATAGCTGTTTCCAACGCGGAGTCCCCGCCTCCAACCACAACCAGATCATGGCCGGCAGCATCTGCGGGATCGAACAGACGGTTATAAACCTTAGGGAGATTTTCACCAGGAACGTTTAACATTCTTGCATTACCAGATTTGCCGATGGCAAGTATAACCCGAAGAGCTTTGTAATTTTCCTTTGATGATATTAGTTGAAAATGACTATTCTTCTTATCGATCCGATCAACCATTACTCCTTCAACAACAGGCAGGTTTACTTTTTCAATCTGGGTTTCTAATTCATCCAGCAACGATTCTTTTGTCCCGTCATTTATTTTCAACTCTGATTTTTGTTTGTAATCCTCCGGCTCTGCAAAAATTGGTTTGCCTTTGGGGAAATTAATGATGGTACTAAATCTTTGAGCTGATTCTAATATTTTGTAATTAAATCCATGTTGGTTTGCTTCCATTCCTGCGGCAATCCCGGATGGTCCAGCACCGATAATAATCAAATCATAAACTGATTCATCAGTGTTGTTTCTTCTTAACTTTTGAAACTCGTCATCTTCGGCAAATTTCTTTATAATATTTGTACCGCTTTCAGCAGCAAGCTTAAGAAGCGGTATACCGGTAAGGTCTCCGGTTATATAAATGCCTTTTACAGATGTTTCGCCGTTTTCATCAATTTCCGGGTAACGCTCAACCTCTCCCGTAGGAACGTCTTTCTGCAGCCACTTGAAATATTTTTTTAGAATGCCCATGCTTTATTTTATATGACGTAAAATGTTATAACAAATATTAATCTTTATTGCTTTAATTTGAAGAATTTCTCGTCAAAAAACGAATGAGTTTTAATAAATTGTGGAATTACCGACTATTTAATTCTTGATATGATGACGACTAAATACTGAAATTTGTCTTGATAAATGTTAAAACTTATTTAATCTTGAAAATAGTATTATTAATTATTACACATATGATAGTGAGAAAGATAATATTAAACATTACTGTCATTTTATCGTTGGTGTTTTCTATTGCATTTTTGGGATTCCAAACGGCAGGACAAACCAACACGGATAACATTACATTAAAGAAAGGTACAGATAGCAAATTGGAAAAAGCAACATTTGGCTCCGGCTGTTTTTGGTGCACCGAAGCTGTTTTTGAAAGAGTAAAAGGTGTTAAAGAAGTTGAATCGGGTTATGCCGGCGGCACAGTTAAAAACCCGACTTACGAACAGGTATGCAGCGGTGCAACCGGTTCAGCGGAAGTAATACAAATTAATTATGATCCTGATATTATCGCTTATGATGAACTGCTTGAAATATTTTGGAAGACTCACGACCCGACAACCTTAAACCGGCAAGGAAACGATGCTGGAACACAATACAGGTCTGTAATATTTTATCATAATGATGAACAGAAGAAAAAAGCAGAAGAATATAAAACAGCGCTTGACGAATCAGGTTCGTGGGATGATCCGATTGTTACTTCAATAGAGCCGTACAATAATTATTCAAATGCAGAAAATTATCATCAAAACTACTATGAGAATAATCCCAACCAGGGTTATTGTTCTTTCGTAATCGGACCAAAAATTGAAAAGTTTGAAAAGGTATTTAAAGAGAAATTAAAAAAATAAAAACCCCGCTTTGTGCGGGGCTTTATAAAACTATTCATCATCTGCTTTTATAAATGGTATTGATGATTGCCTCTGAATGGTTAACAATGTTTGAAGATAACCATCAATCTGGAAAAACTTGCCAACTAATTTTTGAGGCAGCACTTTATTCATTTTTGTAATGTACTTTCTCTTTAAATCCAGTCGTTTCTGTTCAATATCCATTGCCTGGTTTACGAGCGTTTCCGCCTTTTCGTCTGAAAGATCATAATAGTCAAGCATATAGCTTGAAATTATATCTAATCTTTCATTAGAAAGATCAAGTAATTCAGCATCATACTCATCGTACAACGGCCAGAAAACATTTGCCTGATCTTCGGTCATCTCAAGATTTTCGCCAACAAGTTTTTTTGCCTCAGCTTGAATGTCTTTCTTTAAAATATCTATATAGCCGGTTTCAAAATTTTCGGATTGGGCAAAACCAAATCCAAAAATAAACAGCACCAGTAATATTGTTAGTCTTTTCATATTAGCATCCTATAAATAATGATTATAAATTTCGTTATTAAAACGATTAGCCGCCAATCGGTAGATTTTTACTGAACTAAAATATTAAAATGGATTGGAATTGCAAAGAAAGATTTGAATGTAATCATCAGTGCTACAAACAAATTATATTACAAGAAAAAGCATTAGAAGATTCAATTTGATATCAAACACTGTTATCTGCATCATTCAACTGATATTTCGATAGTCATTTCTTTATGATTAAACAAGAATGTAGCTTTCTCCCAGCTTGGTGGCCCGAACCATGCGCTTGCATTATTAGAGAATCCATAATCTTCCGAGGGGATACCTAAAAAATTCGAATCTAATTCTCCATTACTGTTTGCGTCGTGAAATACTTTTATTGCGTAATTTCCAAAATTAAGAGATTCAAATTCTAAATGAACTTCACTGTTAACAATTGGTAGAACTTTTCCAATATAAACAGAGTCATCGCTTTCAAAAACGTCCTTTAAATTATCTAGGGCAAACCTGCACTCACCATTGTTGTTTACAAAACCAACTATTTTAACAATTAGAGTTCCTTTATCCGAAGAATTATCAATAGCCTCGGCAAAAGTTGTTTGAATAAAGAAAAAAATTAGCAGAGTGAGTAAATTATTTCTCATACCTGTAATAAGCTTTTTACAATGTTCAATAACTCTAATCATGCTAAAATTCCTTTTAACGGAACTGAATAAATTGGTTCTTGCTTTAAACCTTCTTTTGAAAGAATATTGTTCGCACAATAAAGTGCGGAAGTTGTTGCAGCTTCCATAAGCATAGCTGGCTGCTCTAGTTTTACCCAGTCACCAGCCAGAAATAGATTATCAACTTCGGTTTTCACTCCTGGTCTGTTGCTGAATAAATTTGTATGAAATGCCGTGAAATCATTTTTAACCTGGAGATATTCATATTGTATAGTATAACCGGATATCTCGGGGAAGTAATTTTCAAATTCCTTAAGTAATTGTAACCTCACTTCGCTTTCTGGAAAATCATCAGGTAAAGCATATGAATGCAATTCAAAAATTCCACCACCGTTCTTGTTTACCCAATCCTTACTTGTTTGCTCCATCCTATGGTAAATCGTTACAGAATCAAGAATTTTTAACGCGTCTGTAAAAATGAAATACGGAACATCTTCTCTTATATCTTTATCTATCCATATTCGTAGAACACTGTAGCGCTGCGCAGGCTTCAGCCCAAGTATTTTATTATAGAAGCGGGGATATTGTGATTTAGTATAATCAGATCTTTCTATTATTTTTTTTGTCCCGCGAACATCTGTGGCTAAGATAGTATAATCAAATTCTTCATTGTTGATGATAAATTTATTATCAGTTTTTGAAAGGGATTCAACCGGTGTACTTAGATTTATCTTTGAATTAAATCCATTTAAAAAATCTTTAGCAGGTTTCCATAGAGTTTTCTCGAAATCATCATTGAGCACATCATAGATTAATCCTAGATCATTGCTCAAAAAATAATAGTGAAAGCTTTTTATCAGCTCTGCCATTGATATCAAATGAGGTTCAGCAAAAAATGCCCTTGAGAAAGTTGTGAACATTAATCTCATTTGAGGTGGAAGTTTTACATCATCAGCAAAATCTTCAAACGAGATATGATCAAATTTTTCAAATGTTTTCTGCTCATCATATTTTACCAATTCCAGCATTTTAATAAACTTCGGATTAGCAGCAATATCCGAAAGGGAATATATTCCGGATTTTCTCATCGATAATATATTATCGATAGGTGTTGTCTTAATTTCTTTGAAACTGAAACTTCCCATATCCATAGTCATTATAAGGTAATCATAAATCGGTATTAAGTTTTTGTATGCGTTAATCTTCTTCAGAAGATTTCTAAGGTTATAGTACTGCCTGAAAAATGCATGGAAGCCATGTTCTACATTGGTTGTATAGCCGTCATCAAAACTAACTGGCCAGGAACCTATCTTTCCACCCAGGTAAGATTCTTTTTCGAATATGGTTACATCAAAATTTCTTTCAGATAAATATATAGCGGATGAAATACCGGCTAGTCCCCCGCCAATAACAGCAACCTTTTTAGGTGTAGACATTTTTAATGGGAGTGATTCATCAACAATATTTATTTGCTGTTTATAATCGCCAAGTCTCTTTTTTACTAAGCGGGATATGAAAGATGTTGAACTCATCCTTGATATGGCTGCATTATATTACGGTTTTGTAGCTAAGAATGTATGAAGGATCGGTTTTCTCCAGCTGGGCATTGGTTTTCGCATCACGTTAATGAATCCTGCCTTCTTTAACAAAATTAGAAAATCATCGGGCGGAGGAAATTCAAGAACACTTTTTACAAGGTATTTATAAATAGTAGTTGAGCCTGATATTAGTGCGGAGATTGGTATAACTACTCCGTGCCCCAAAAACGTCCAATAAATGTGCGTCAGAAAATTACTGTACAGTGAATACTCGTGAAATGCAATTTTACCCCCGGGCCTTAACAACCTGAAAAGATTTTCTATGCATACCTTGTAATCCGGCATATTGCGTATTCCATAGGCCATAATTATTGCATCTACACTTTCATCCTCGTAGTTAATATTCATAACATCTTGCTTAATAAATTCGAGTCTGTTTTTTTTATAAGAACCGGAATATTTTTGTTTTGCTATGTTTAACATTTCCTCAGAATTATCTATTCCGATTACTTTACCAGCATTCAAACTATTCAAAACGCAAATTGTTGATTGTCCGGTACCACAGCATAAATCAAGCACAAATTCATCTCCGCTTAATTCCAGCCTGTCTACACTTCTTTGAAG
>JBATTD010000546.1:0-1891 GCA_049670345.1 Ignavibacteriaceae bacterium | reverse complement strand
GAAAAAGCTGATACTGTTTATACTATTCCCGCAACAAAAATTTCTTTGGAAAAAGGATTGGGCAGCAAATCACTTCCGATTGTAAACGCCGCAATGATTGGAGCAATTGTAAGAATTTTAAATTCCGATATTGAACCTGCAAAAATAATTGTTTCAGCTAATGTCCCTGCCAAACCTGAAGCAAACCAGGAATCAACTTTTATAGCATACAATGGAGTGATAGGATTAGATAAAGAAAACAATTACTTACTAACTTCCATAAATTCATCAACTGAAGAATTAGTGGAAACCATATCAAAAAAACCGGAAGATGGGAAAAGTAAAATAAACTTAAAAGAGCTTCCGCGTGTTCCCTTCTGGTCGCAGCCAATGTCGAACAACAAAACAGGTAACTGGAGAGTGCTTACACCATCTTATGTTGATAGATCACCTCCCTGCTCTTCAAACTGTCCTGCAGGAACAGATGTTAGATTATTTATAAGGCAGGCATCGGAGAAAAAATTTGAAGAAGCGTACAAAACCATTTATGAACACAACCCTTTTCCATCAACGTGCGGAAGAGTATGTCCTCATTTCTGCGAACAAAATTGTAACCGTATTGAATTGGATGAAGGATTGAATGTTGGTGCAATTGAAAGATTTCTTGGTGATTTAGCTTTCAATAAAAAAGTTAAGAGAAATAAAAGAATACACAAAGAAAAAATTGCGCTGGTTGGCGCCGGACCTGCCGGTTTAACTGCTGCATTGCGGCTCACACAAAAAGGATATGACACAACTGTTTTTGAAGCTCTTCCTTACGCAGGAGGAATGATGAGAACAGGTATTCCGCAGTTTAGACTACCGGAAGATATTCTCAATAAAGAAATAAAAATTATTGAAGACGAAGGTGTGAAGATTGTCCTTAACAAAAAAGCAAAAGTTAAAGAACTTGAAAATGATTTTGATGCTGTTGTTGTTGCAGTTGGTTCACATATCGGTTCTAAAATGAATCTGCCAAATGAAGATATTGTAATTGATGGAATTGATTTCCTCCGCAATTTTAAATTAGACAACAATAATTACGGAATAAACAAAAGAGATGAAGTTGCAGTTATCGGCGGTGGCAATACAGCAATTGATGTTGCCCGCACTACTTTAAGATTAGGAGGCAAACCAACTATATATTACAGACGAACCAGAAAAGAAATGCCTGCAATTGCACACGAAGTTAATGAAGCTCTTGCCGAGGGAGTTGCAATAGAATTTTTAACAGCACCTGTTGGATTAAAGAAAAATAATAAAATTGAACTATCAATGATTAAAATGGAACTTGGTGAACCAGACGATTCAGGTAGAAGAAGACCTGTTCCAATTAAAGGATCTGAAAATGCAATTTTAGTTGATAAAATTATAGCCGCAATCGGGCAGCGTTCTGATGACTTTGTATTTGAAGGAAACGAAATTAAAGCCGTTCAGGGTAAAGTTGATTATAAAGCAAACGTACCTGTTTTCTGCAGCGGCGATATGGCGTGGGGTGGAACTGTTACAGAAGCAATAGGAAGCGGTAATAAAGTTGCCGAAGAAGTGCACGCTTTTTTCAGAAACTTGCCTTACTCACACGAAGATGTTAGAGTCGATATTGTTGTTCCGGAAGATCTTAATTTCACTTACTTCCTTCCTACTCCAAGAACAACAAACCCCGTAAAAAAATCAAATGATTTTTACGGAGACTTTGAGGAAGTTGTGAAAGATCTCACTGAATCAGAAGTTCTTGTAGAATCTAAACGGTGTTTACATTGCGGTGATTGTTATAGCTGCGGTAACTGTTTTAACTATTGCCCCGATGCAGCGATATTTATTGATGACGAAAATCGTTTAAGGATTGATTATGATTATTGCAAAGGATGTGGAA
>JBATTD010000545.1:0-2111 GCA_049670345.1 Ignavibacteriaceae bacterium | reverse complement strand
TTCCAACCATTGCCAGCCATGTTAAATCGGATTTGATAGCTGAAATGAACACATAATACTTTCCAAAAAATCCTGCAAAAGGTGGAATGCCTGCAAGTGCAAACATAATAAGTGCAAATAAACCTGCAATAAACGGACTGCGGGTTCCAAGACCTGAATATGAATCTAAATCGAGATTTTGTTCTTCCTCACCTTCGAGAATTGAAACAATTCCGAATGCTGCGAGATTCATAAAGGAGTAAGCGGCAAGATAGAAAATAATTCCAGCAACACCATCAATATTTCCTGAAGCCAAACCAATTAGCATATAACCTGCATGAGCAATCGAAGAATATGCTAGCATTCTTTTAATATTGGTCTGTATAATTGCAACTATGCTACCGAACAACATAGAAAAAACAGCAATTGCAGCAAGATAAGGAGTAAATAAATGACTGTTTGGACCGCCAAATAATGCAGCAAAAGTAACTATTAAGGCACTAAACCCAGCAGCTTTTCCGGCAGTGGAAAATAATCCTGCAACTGTTGTGGGAGAGCCCTGATAAACATCCGGCACCCACATATGAAATGGAAATGCTGCGATCTTAAATGAAAACCCGATTAGAAAAAGTAACACACCAGCAAGAAATAAAACATTGCCGCTTAGTGCAGTGAAATTTAAACTGATGGCATCAATAGATGTTGTGGTTGCTTTACCGTAAATAAGAGCAATTCCATAGACTAAAAATCCTGTTGCAAACGCACCAAGCAAAAAGTATTTAAGTGATGCTTCATTTGCGGAAGAGCGATTCCTGTTAAATCCGGCAAGAACATAAAAGGAAATTGACATCACTTCCAAACCGAGGAAAATGACTATCAAATCTTTTGCACCAGCCATTAACATCATTCCAAGCACAGAGGATTGAATAATTATATAATACTCACCAAAATAAGCGCCATACTTTTTTATATAGTTGATTGAAAGTAAACAAACAATGGCAGCGGCAATATTGAATATCATCCAAAATATATTAACCACTCCGCCGGTAGCTAACATTTTCTGTAAAACTATTGAAGTTCTTCCAACTTCAACGAGTGAATAAATACCGGCAAATAGAAATCCGATAATGGAAAGCCATGGTAAAATTTTCTCACTGCTATCTGCAAACATTTCAATAATAAGCGAAATGAGAATAAGCCCGCCGATAATAATCAGTGGTAAAATATTGTAAAATTCTTGTATATTGTTCAGCATAACTACTCTATTAAGATAATATCTTGATCACATTTTTCAATTTTTACTTTATGTCCGCCTTCAAGGTATAAAGAAAGTTTTAAATGATTATTGAAATCAAAAATATCTTTACCTTTTTCAACTACCACTACTTTAATAGCTTCATACTTAGAAACTGCATCTCTTAGTGATTTGTATTCGAGAAAATATACACCCGTATAGTCCTCGGTCTCCCGAATATATATTCCTTTTGAAGCAGGTGAAAAATCAGTGATAATATCTGCGGCTACTATTACTTTTAGAAAATGTGCTCTAAATGGAAGAATTAATCTATTGTAGTATTGAAGCCCGTGTAAATTTTTATCTAAAACTTCTTTTATTGAATACATAATTCTACTCTTAATTATCTAAAGAAAATTGCCCAAACAAGAATGAATATTGGAATTAAAATGGGTACAGAATACTTAATAATGTAAGTGAAGAAACTGGGCATCCTAATCCCGGCACGTTCACAAATTGATTTCACCATAAAATTTGGTCCATTACCGATATAGGTCATTGCACCAAAGAAAACCGCTGCCACAGAAATAGCTCTTAAATAAATTACATCGTGTTGGACAAATTCCAAGACCTCTGCTTTTACATTTATATCCAGACTGTATTTTCCCATTGCAGCACTTAAAAAGTTCAGATAAGTTGGTGCATTATCGAGGAAACCGGATAACGCTCCTGTAGACCAATAAAAAATTCCAGCGGTTAATTTATCGGCGAGTACATTTGCTTCGTGAGCTATAAGCTGTAATGCCGGAATCATAGTTATAAAAATTCCGATAAAAAGATATGCAACTTCTTTAATTGGTTCAAAGTCGAACTCGTTCGCTTTTAATATTTCCTGATC
>JBATTD010000544.1:0-2765 GCA_049670345.1 Ignavibacteriaceae bacterium | reverse complement strand
ACAACGTTGGTTACTTCTGCCATCGTTAAAAGTGTTATAGATGGATTAGTGCGCAAGCGACGAAGATTAATTTCCAACCCACAGCTTGGCGGACATAGCTTTGGAAAGTATTGGTTGAACTGTGCTACCTTGCCTCCGACATACGGATTCTTTTCAATCAGTATCACACTTACACCGGTTTCAGCAGCTTCAACGGCTGCAGTTATCCCTGCTATTCCGGCACCTACTATTAATAATTCGGATGAAGTTGAATTTTCTGTCATAATATTATTCCATGTTTAAGTTGTAATCTTTTCAATATTTTTTAACTCGCTTTTTTTTGATCATTGTTCGTTCGTAATGCCTGGTTAACTGTTGCCTTCAACCTGTGTATTAAGGATCGGGAAAATTTATCTAATAATTGATATTCCTCATCAGATAATTGTGTATTTGTTTCATCAATTAATTGCTGACGCATCAATTCCATTTTCTCTACAAATGGTGCAAAAACATCATCCTGCTGTGCTTCACTCCATACTTCAAAAATATTTGCTTCATCCGCAATAATTTTTTCTGCTGATGATAAATCCGCGGTCGTTTTAATTCTTTGTTTTTCTAAGTACATCTTTAAGCCTTCCAAATTGAAGACTTTGATATCCTGAGAGATTCCTTTTGAATCAACATCGCGGGGAATGGCCATGTCTATAATTAATTCCAGGTGATTGGTTTCATCATAAATTTTATTTAATAGACCAGAATTAATTACATAATCCGGTGAGCCGGTGCAGGAAAACAAACACTTTGATTTGGCGAGCGGTTCTTCAATCCTGTCTAAACAATAAGCCGTTCCGCTATATTTTACAGCTAACTCTTCGGCCTTGTAAAGTGTTCTGTTTATAAAATTAAGATTTACAAAACCTGATTGCTTCAGTTTTTTAGCAATAATTTTTGTATTCTCATTTACACCAACAATGGTGATTGCATATTCCTTCTTTATAACATCATTTATTAATTGATATGCAACACCGCTTAATGATTGTTTTCCGGTACCAATTTCTGTATGAGTGCGAACACTTTTACCTGTTCTGAGCGCAGCGTGAAATAATTTATGCAAAATTTTATCTGCTGTTTTTTCAGAGCATGCAACACTGTATGAATCTTTAATCTGCCCCTGTATTTGATACTCTCCCAATACTACTGATTCGAGTCCGGAAACTATCCGGAAAAGATGCCTGGCAACATCACTTTGATTGTAGATATAAAATAATTCTCTTTTACTCTCTGCATCAATCTGTTTCTTATCAAAATAAAAATCTTTAATGATGGAAAACGGATCGATATTTTGTTTTACTACCAGGTAAAATTCCAGGCGGTTGCATGTGGAAATAATAATAACACCTTCAACTTCTTTCCTGGAATTAATATATTGCAGAGCGCCGGATATCTCCGTTTTACTTATATGGAATACCTCACGCTCAGAAATTGTGGAAGTCTTATGATTTATTCCGACCACAAACAGCTTATAATTTTCTTTGCTCATAATTAGCTCAGTGAATTAATTCTTTCTTTGCATTTTTTGAATCAGGGTCATTACCAGTTTCTTTAATTACTTCTTTGTAAAAAGTATTGCCGCCGCCGAGATAGGAAACATTTTTATATCCATAATTCATAAATATCCTGGCTGCCTCAAGCGAGCGCGATCCTTTTTCACAAATAAACATTAAAGGTTCAGTTAAATCGAAATCATCCCGTTTTTTTCTAAGATCGGCAATTGGTATATGAACTGTATTACGATGAAATGCTGCGGAATTAATTTCTTCAAATTCCCGCAAATCAACGAACAATCCTTCAAACGATGAAAGCTGTTCAGTACTAACATTCAACACACCATCTTTCTCCTGGTTTATCACCATATAACCCAAATTATTTAACGGAGAGATTGGAGATGAATGTGCAGGCATGTAACCATGCTCTATATTTAACAAGTCGTGAACTGTTTTATTGTTTGCCAATAATTCCGAAACCACATCAACATACCTGTTAACTTCACCTTCCCCAACTAACTGAATGCCTAATAATTTCAAACTTTCTTTTTCATAGATCAATTTTCCAAAAAGATCTTTAGCTTCCGGATGATAATCAGGTCTATCTGTCCAACAGCCAATTACACTACCAACCTGATAACCATGCTGCTTTGCTTTTTGTCCGGTTAATCCTGTTGCAGAAATAATAAGATCAAACACCTTTAATGAGATAGTACCCGCAGCGCCTTTAAAATAATCATGCACGCCTGCAATTGAATTGGCAGCAACCCTTCCCATCCTATTAGATAGAGAACCAAGAGGAAAATAATCCTGTTCACCTGTAACTAAATTCTTTGTTTCAACGCAATCGCCGGCAGCCCAAATGTTAGGCACATTTGTTTTCATATTTTCATCAACAATAATTCCACCCTGGTTACCAATCATAACGCCAGCTGCTTTAACAATACCAGTTTCCGGCATAACACCAAGGTTATAAAAAATGTAATCCGATTTTATTTTTTTACCATTTGTTAAGATTGTTACAGGAAGGTTTTTTTCATCAAATTCATTTTTTTTAACTTCAGTTGATAAGATAATTTGAACACCATTTTTTTCAATTCTATTTTCAACTATTCTTGAAATTTCAGGATCAAGAATTTTTGATAATAATGATTGTTCCTTTTCAATTAAGATTGTTTCAATACCCCAAAGGGATCTCAAGGATTCAGTCAGTTCACATCCGATAAACCCACCACCAATAAC
>JBATTD010000543.1:0-4275 GCA_049670345.1 Ignavibacteriaceae bacterium | reverse complement strand
GTCTAAAACTGTAGCCAAAGAAATAAATTATCTTCTTGATCATATCTTTAACGATATGAAGTTTCTTGCTAATTATGCTAAAACTAAAAAAGAAGAGTCCAATTTTCCGGAGTATTTCCTCAGTGCTTATGAACCTTCTCTGGTAAGATCAATTTTCATTGCAGATGAAAACATCAAAATATTGAATTCTACCGGAGAACCTTTTCCTGATTGGGGAATACCACGTTTAGAAGAAATTATTAAGACGAACATTATTGCTACAGGTGATGATAATTTTTGGCTTTCACCTGTGATTAGAGATGAATCTGTTGAGCAAAATACCGATTTATATTTCTTGATGATTGTACCAATCATTAATGAACCAGAGAATAATTATTCTTTATCCAAATATATTGGATACTTTATAAGTTTTAATTCTCTTGTAGAAAGATTCATTAAACCACTGCGGCTGGGTAAGAGTGATTTCGCCTGGGTTATAGATGGTACTGGAAGGCTCATTTACCATCCGAACCATAAAGAGATGTTGTTCCGATCAATTTCTGATACAACATCAGATTGCAGCTCCTGCCATATTTCTTTTGACGTTCCCCGTTCAATGATTAATGCTGGGGGTCCATCTATCGGTGAATATGAAATTGGAGATGAACCTCCCAAAGTAATGGCCTATTTTCCAATGGATTTACATGGTCAACGATGGATACTGGTAATTTCAACCCTTCTGCCGGAGGTTACCGCAAGTTTAAGAGATAGATTTAGACTTTTTTTTATACTAGGATTCGTGATCCTTGGTGTAATTATATTCTTTAGCATCTTAGTATACTATTTAAATTCAAAACGAATACGAGCTGAAGAGGCAAAACGAAATCTTGAAGAAATCCAGGAGTACCAGGAACAATTAAACCAGGCTTCAAAAATGGCATCTATTGGGGAGCTGGTTGATACTGTTGCCCATGAGATAAATACGCCTGCCGGTATAATAGCTGCACACGCCGATGCAATTCTTTTAATGAATGAACCTTCAGCCAAAATCACTGAGCCCCTAAATGTTATTAAAAAGCAGACCCGAAGAATAAGTGATTATACCAGAAGGCTTTTAAATTACTCTCAAAGCATGCCTTTCTATCCTGAACCAACTGATTTGGAAACATTAATTAATGAATGTGTATTTCTACTTAATCATAGATTCAGGGCAAAAAAACTTTCAGTCAAAAAAAATATTGAGTTGAGGCAAACACTTGTTAATGTCGATCGCAGGCAGATGGAACAGGTTTTAATAAACTTACTAAATAACTCAGTGGATGCAGTTGATTCACAGGGTGAAATTACTATATCATTAAAGAAAATAGATGATGGCTCTTTTTCAGAAGATGACCAAAATAAAGAAAGAATTCTTATTTCTGTCGAAGATAACGGCACAGGAATAACACAAGATCACCTCGCAAAAATTTTCAATCCTTTCTTCAGTACGAAATCAAAAATAAAGGGGACAGGATTAGGTCTTGCAATCACAAAAGCAATAATTGCCCGTCATAAAGGTAAAATAGAAGTTAGGAGTATACCGGGAGAAAGTACTATGTTCAATATATTTTTACCGTTAAATGATAAAGGCATAAAAAAGGAAATATGAGCGCTAAACCAAGAATTCTTATTGTTGATGATGAGCCGGATATGCTAACGGGTTGTTCAAATATATTAGCCGCTCTGGGAAATAAACCAGTACCTATTGCTGAAGGAAGTTTGGCATTAGAGTTAATTAAAAATGAAGAATTCGATTTAATTTTTTGTGACTTGTTAATGCCTGATGTTGATGGAATGCAAATAATTGAAGACGTACAGAAATTCTCTCCTCAAACACCAATAATTATTTTTTCGGCTTATGGAACAATAGATAGAGCAGTTGCCGCTATGCGGGCTGGAGCTTTTGATTTTATTGAAAAGCCTTTTGATACAAACAGAATAAAAATAGTTATCGAGAAAGGTCTTCGCCAAAGAAATCTCATCAAAGAACATAACAACCTTCTAAAACAACTTGAAGATAAGTTTCGCTTCGATAATATAATTAGTAATAGTTTAGTGATGAAAAACGTTTTTGAAATGATTGAAAGTGTTTCACAATCCGATGCTAATATACTGATTACCGGAGAAAGCGGGACCGGGAAAGAACTAATAGCACGAAGTATACATGCACATAGTAATAGAAAAACAATGCCGTTTATACCAGTTAATTGCGGGGCCTTTCCGGAAAATTTATTTGAAGCAGAATTATTTGGTTACGAAAAAGGGGCGTTTACAGATGCTTCGCACAGAAAATTAGGATTGCTTGAATTTGCTGATGGAGGAACATTTTTTTTGGATGAAGTCTGTGAATTGCCAGCAAACCTGCAGGTTAAAATGCTTCGGATGCTTCAAGATCAGCTGCTCAGACGTGTTGGTGGAAATGAATTAATTAAAATTGATGTTCGCCTGATTTCAGCAACAAACCAGGACATTCAAAAAGCATTAAATAATGAGCAGTTGCGGGAGGATTTTTATTATAGATTAAATGTGGTTAATATTCATGTGCCACCGCTAAAGGAGAGAGAAGGTGATATTAATCTACTTGCAAATTATTTTTTAAATCAAAAATTAAAGTCATCATCTAAAGAAGTTATAGGTTTTACGGATGAAGCACTTGAGAATCTGGAAAAATATAATTGGCCTGGTAATGTAAGAGAGTTGGAAAATGTTGTTGAACGTGCATTAGCATTGGTTAAAGGAGATCTTATTACAACCACTGAGCTTCCGCCGTCCATTCAGTCCGGAAAATCTTCAGCTTATTCCTTCCCTGATTTATCACTTGCCGAGGCAAAGCAGAATGCAATTGATCAAACAGAGAAAAAATACCTGCTCTACTTGTTAAAAAAGTACAAAGGAAACGTTACAAAGATTGCTGAAGAAGCAAACATGACCAGAAGAAATATTCATAGAATGCTGAACCGGCATTCTCTCGATCCTAATTCGTGGCGGGTTTCATAACCTTTTATCTTTTTTAACTCGCACTCCACTTTTACAGTCTTAATCTATTCTAAAAATTGGGAATTTTTAATGAATACTGTGACGTCAATGTCTCATAGTAAATACATGATCTTAGCTGCAAATAATTGCCTTTAGTAAATAATTTGAAGCGCATAAGCATTATAGGTGGGAACTCAAGGTCTCACAAACACTTTGTCTAATTTCAATCCGGGATACAAAATAATTGAATTTTTAGTGGAAAAACTACATTTATTGTAAAAAAAAGAAAGAAATCATAATTGCTAACAAGTTAACAAATAGCTGGTATGGATAGTGCCTTAGTTTAAAGTTATTAATAATATTCTACAAACTTCAATAAGGGATATGGCTTAAAGTGAAGTTATTTGGCAAAGAAATTCGCGAGCAAGTTACACGCCTGACTATAATTCTCGTTTTTCTCATCGCAGCATTTATTTTTCTAAGATCAATCTTAGTTCCATCCGATTTTGGAAAATACGGACATTATCGTGCATCTGCCATAGATGAAATTACTTCACTGGAAATTAAATATGCTGGGCATGTTATATGTTATGACTGCCATGACGATGTTGTTGATTCCAAAAGTGGAGGTTATCATAAAAACGTATCCTGCGAAGTTTGTCATGGTCCTGCAGCTATGCACATTGACGACCCGGAGAAGTTTATATTAGAGGCGCCCCGTGAAAGAGGTTACTGTCCGTTATGCCACGAATATATACCATCAAGGCCAACCGGATTTCCTCAAATAGTGTCTGCATCTCATAATCCAATGAAGCCCTGTATCTCCTGTCATAATCCTCACGATCCGAAACCACCGGAAACACCGAGAGAATGCCAAGCTTGCCACGCAGAAATTTCACGAACAAAATCGCTCTCTCATCACGTTAATGTAAAATGCACTTATTGTCACGAGGCACCTGGTGACCATAAAATACAACCAAGAGAATTTCTGCCCACCAAACCTTCTAAAAGAGAATTTTGCGGCGGCTGCCATGCAGAAAATTCCGATGCACCTATCGAGATTCCAAGAGTTGATATCACTACTCACGGTGAAAGATATATGTGCTGGCAGTGCCATTATCCCCATTTACCGGAGGCAAATTAATGAAAGAATTGAAAACCAATACTGAAAATAATATCCAACGACGAAAATTTATTAGAAATATTCTTTTTTCTACGGCCGCTTTATTCTTTCCTAAATTCATAGGAGCAGAAAGTACTGCGAAGGTAAAAGACTGGGTA
>JBATTD010000542.1:0-3382 GCA_049670345.1 Ignavibacteriaceae bacterium | reverse complement strand
CGATTATATTCGTAAATAAGATTAACTTTTTTACTAAATATTTTATTGTTAGTTTTTTCCAATTACACTTTAATTAGTGGTTAGATAAAGCATGCTTTATGCTTGTAATAGCCACGAAAGAAAAACCGGTAAAAAATAAGAGTTGAAAGGGAATTGCTGCAAGTTCCAGGAAATAAATGCTCGATACAATACCCATCAAACAGTAAATCGCCATAATTGATTCGATGATAACCGAAAAACCTATTTTGCTGCTAAGATATTTTTTTCCCGTCCACGAAATTTTTTCATCAACAACTTTAAATTTAGGAGTTCTTACAAATTCGCTTTTACGATTCATTAACCCTTCGAAAACCGCTCGCGAATTGTTTACCGCCAGCCCCATACTTCCTGCCATAAAAAATGGGAACAGTACGATCTTCTTCCGCCAATCCGATCGAACATCTCTTTGCGAATAAAGATAAAAAAGAAATGTGCTGATAAATGCCAAAATAAAAACAGACATCAATGCAAAATAAACTTCGTGAGAGCCACTGTTTTTTATAAATATTAGCGGAACATTTAAAATCGCCACCAGCAGGATGAAAGGGAAAACAAGATTGTTGCTGAGATGGAATGTTGATTGTAGTTTTACGCGCAGTGGTACTTTAGATTTCCAGACTAACGGCAGAATTTTTTTTGCGGTTTCAATTGCTCCTTTTGTCCATCTAAACTGCTGTGCTTTTAAAGCGTTTATTTCAGAAGGAAGTTCTGCTGGTGAAGTAAAATCTTTTAAGAAGATAAACTTCCATCCGTTTAATTGAGCGCGGTAACTAAGGTCTAAATCTTCTGTTAAAGTATCGGAGTGCCAGTTCCCGGCGTTTTCAATACATCCTTTTCTCCAAACACCGCCTGTTCCGTTAAAATTAATAAAGAAGCCGGCTTTATTTCTTACTGTCTGTTCAATTACAAAATGTCCGTCAAGCGCAAGTGCCTGCACCTTGGTAAGAATTGAATAATTGCTGTTTAAGTGTTCCCATCTTGTTTGAACCATACCGACGTTATCATCGCTGAAAAAAGATAGGGTTTTTTTGAGAAAATTTTTGCGTGGAATAAAATCGGCGTCGAAAATTGCAACGTACTTTCCTTTGGCAATTGCTAATCCTTCTTTAAGTGCACCGGCTTTATAACCTTTTCTGTTCTCTCTATGTATGTGAGAAATATCGAACCCCAGTTTTTTCTTTTCCTCAACAATTTTAGAGGCAACTTCTACGGTTTCATCTGTTGAATCATCCAGAACCTGTATCTCAAGTTTATCATTCGGATAATCAATTTCACATACCGCATCAATTAATCTTTCAACAACATAAAGTTCGTTATAAAGCGGCAGTTGTATGGTAACAACGTCTTTACACTCAAAATCAGGTATGGGTTTGTGCCGAACTGCTTTATACTTTTTATGATAATAAAGCATTATAAATCCATGCAGACCAAAAATAAATAATATCGAGAGCGAGAGGAAGTACCCTATTAAAACTATTTCATCCAAATCTAAAATCCTTTTTTAGTTACCACCCGGAAACAACAGCCAGTAGAATATCTTCAGATATTTTTTCAACAGCTATCTCGGATGCTTGTACTCGTTCGTTTGCCACTGTTCCCGGTTTATAATCACCATAATTTGTAAAATTATTATCGAACACGGTTACTCTTTTTACAAGGTCTTTATAAATTACTTGAACCGTGACCGTAACACGTCTTTGTTCAACATTTTCGCCTGCACCAAGAATTGAAGGCGCATCGGAAAAAGAAACGATAGTACACTCTAACAGAGCATCTGCTTGTGTACGCTCTGTAACCTGCAAAGAGTTATCATCAATAAACTGTCTAATAATCTCCTGAGTTAGTAATTCCCTCAATCCAGGAATTCCAGCTCCGCTTCTATCCTGAGCAATAGGAATCGCAACTGTCTTCAAATGATCGGGAACTGATGAACCCGTAAAAGAATAAGAACAACAGGCAGTCAAATTAATCATCATGACAGCTATTAACAAGAACATTATGGATAAATAAACCTTGTTTTTTTGCATTAATCTCATTTTTTGGTTAAATGTGCTCATATTATTGAAGTTGATACTCTTTTATTTTTCTATACAAAGTCCTTTCACTAATGTTTAAAAGTCTGGCTGCTTTTCTTTTACTGCCCCGTGTTTGTTCAAGAGCATTTATTATAGCTTCCTTTTCCATTTCATTTAAAGGAAGAACTTCGTTATCATAATTATCGTTTGTAATAACTTCTTTTTGCTGATGCAGAATAATGTCTTTTAAATCTATCAAATCTTTTTTTATCTCAAACAATGCTCTGTAAAGTAATTCTCTATCAGCTTCTTCGGGAGTTTTTCTTAAATACACAGGTAGATTTCTATGCTCCTCAAATATTTTCTCCTTCACTAATAGAGAAGAGAAAGAATCAGCACCAATTACTCCAACTTTATTTAATGCAATAGCTGTTTCAATTGTGTTCTTTAATTCTCTAATATTTCCCGGCCAATTATATTCCATTAAAATTTGTAAAGCTTCTGTGGTTAGAACGGGGATGGGCATTCGATTATCTTTTGCGTAATTCCGGATAAAATAATCGGCTAATAGTTCAATATCACCCTTTCGTTTTCTAAGAGGCGGAATATTAAGAGTAACAACTTTTAATCTAAAATACAGATCTTCTCTGAAATGTTTTTGATCAACTTCAGTTTGAAGATCTTTATTTGTTGCAGTAATAAATCTAACATCAACATTTGTAACGGTTTCACTTCCTATTTTCATAAACTCTTTACCTTCAATTGCACGAAGTACCTTTACTTGCGTAGTTAAAGGCATCTCTGCAATTTCATCAAGGAATAAAGTTCCTCCGTCTGCCATTTCAAAATATCCTTTTCGATGATCAATAGCACCCGTGAATGAACCTTTTTTATGTCCGAACAATTCGCTTTCAAGAATGCCTTCGGGTATGGCACCACAGTTTACAGTAATCAATGGTTTGTCTGCACGGTTGCTGGCACTATGAATTGCCCGTGCAAATATCTCTTTGCCGACTCCGCTTTCACCATAAATTAGTACGGTAATATCAGAAGAAGCCACTTGTATTACAACATCAACAAGATCGTTCAACTCCTGAGATTTTCCGAGAATGCCGTTATTTTGTTTAAATTCTTCTCTGGTCATTTTTAATTTGAATTTTTATGATGACATATTGTCGCACATCATTCAAATAGTTTTCTTTTGAAAATGTAAATATAATAAATTTGAGAAACGTTCAAACACCAAAAAGGGGTAATATTGTCAGAGTTTGATTTTCAACCCATCTGAGGCAATTATTATCTTTTTCTTCAAACTTGCTGGCAATTCC
>JBATTD010000541.1:0-1672 GCA_049670345.1 Ignavibacteriaceae bacterium | reverse complement strand
CTTATACCAATTTTTATATCATACTTCTCCACAGATTTATTCATCCATTCTATTGGTACGTGGAAACCTTCATCTCCATCAAATGTATTGGCGTGTATTGGAATAAAATATTTTGCGCCAATATGTTCACTTGCCATAATTAGTGCTTCTTCAGGATTACAATGCCTGTGATGATGCGGAACATATCCTCCAATCGGCATTATCACAACATCAATGTTTTTGTCTCTGTGCTGCTTAAATTTTTCAGTGTAAGCTGTATCTCCGGCAAACAGAATTTTCTTACCATTACTTTCTAAGATATAACCATTATAACTTCTTCCGTATAACATATGTCCTTTAGCTCTGTCCAATTCGCCGGGAAGACGAAAGCCATCGTGATTTACTTCAATTCCAATGATTTTTAATTCATCAAGATTTAAGGATTCACCCCAATCAAGTTCTTTAAGTGTTTTCCAGTTTAGATCTTCAATTATATCCTTTGTGTTAAAAGCTGTAATGCAGTTCACTTTGCCGGGATATTTTTTTGTTAGTTCTTTTAAAGATTTATAATCCATGTGGTCCATATGGGCATGAGATATTAGCACAAGATCGGGTTTAGGAATATCATCAAATTCCAACGCAGGCATTGTTGCTCTAATTTTACCAACTGTTGTACCAAGCACATAGAATCCAACTAAATTAAAAAGTGCCGGATCAGTTAAAATTATCTTTCCGAAAAAATTAATTAAAATGGTCGCATGACCTATCCAGGAAATGTTTATTTCATCATCATTCCAGTTAGCAGGATTGGGTTTGTAGCTAACATAAGTTCGATTATCTCCTGCAAAAAGTTGGCTGTTTTTTGTTATAAGGGAAGGGGTAATCGTTCCGGCTAAGGTTAATCCTAAACTATTTATTATAAATTTTCGTCTGTTCAATAAATTGCTTTTCTGTAAATAATGCTAATTATTCTGGTTTATAAATAGAACATTTTTTTGAATTTAACAATGCAAAATGATTGTTCCTGGTTTGACGGTTGAAAAGCAAAATCGTTCATAAAAATTGAAATTAGCACTTAGAAAACTTAGTTTTAGGCAAACAAGTTAAGGAACTAATATGTCGTTACTCGATTTTTTGATAATGTTTGTAATTGCAGCCATTACCGGTTCAATAGCACGCTCGCTTGTTGGGCTTGATAAAGGTGGATGTATTCTATCGGCAATTGTTGGTTTTATAGGTGCGTTGATTGGAACTTGGCTGGGAAGAGAATTCGATCTGCCGGAAATCTGGACGCCGGTAATACGTGGGATAAAATATCCTGTTATCTGGTCAGTTCTCGGTGCGGTTATATTCACTTTGGTGCTTAGTTTAATTTCGCCGAAGAAAAAGAATTAACTGAACAATTTTTTTTAACTAACAGTTTAATCTTAAAATATTTAACATCGGCTTTTATGGGAACTCATTATAAAGGTTCAAAAAAAGAGATGCGTGCATTAGATTCTTACATTAAACTTATGCGTGCAGCAGATACAATTAATTCAGCTGTAAATTTATCGCTTTCAAAATTCGGGTTAACAGAAAGCCAGTTTAATGTATTGGATGCTCTTTATCATCTCGGACCCTTATCTCAAAAGGAAATTGGTTATAAATTATTGAAAAGTGGTGGCAACATTACTATGGTAATTGATAATCT
>JBATTD010000540.1:0-2474 GCA_049670345.1 Ignavibacteriaceae bacterium | reverse complement strand
TGATTATCCACAGATCTTGTTGCAATTCCTCCCCAAAAATATCCCATTACCAAAAATATCAATGTAAAGCCGATTATTAATATTAAAGAACCTTTTCCTGGCATGATAAATACCTTTAACGATTATTTAAATTTCTCGAAGACATCCTAATTTGTTTCCAAAAAGCAAATCTGTATTCTTCATTATATGCAGCAGTGTTTTCCACACTTACATCTACCTGCAATGACGTAATCCCTGTTGGTACTGTACTGAGTGGAGGTGGAAGCTCATTTCCTAATGCTCCATAATATTTTATATTAAAATCGGTAACACCTAAATTAACTGCCGAAGGGGCACCATTAATGAGGCGATAAAGCATTTTATCGTTGGGATTAGGTGTACCACTTAATTCAGAAACCGGGCCTAAGTAATATTCCAAAGTATCAACATTACCGTCAAAATCTATATCAGTTAAATATTTAATACGGCTTGAATCTCCGTATAAAATTGCACGAGCAGGATTTGGTATGTTAAAAGGATTCTCACAATAACCAATCTTTCGAAGATCATATTCGAGAACTTCAACAGTTACTACCATATTTTCCTGCACTATTAATTCTCCGCTAAAATTATATGTATTTTGTGTTGCAGTACTATTCATTCTAAAAAGTGTTAATAGAAGAATACCACCGATTATCGTTGAACCAACAATGTCTAAAAGTGTAGCAATTCCCATATTTCTTCCTATCTAATAATACCAGTAGCTGAATACAGAAGATTGTACAATAGTATCTTTCATAGAAATACTTGAAATTTTTACAGTTAACTTTTTATGATACGTTCTTGAGTTTACAGCCACATCCGGATTACTTGAATTTACATAGTTGACACTACATTTTAAATTAAAAATTGCTGTCGGCATTGAGCTGTCAACTGCCGTATAATTATTATAATCATCAAAATCATTAAAAGTTGTGTGGTCATTTATATCTTCGCTGCCTTCAGTTCCCAATGACCCAGGAACAGTTAGTAAATTAAGATCATTATTTTTGGTAGGGTCAAGCGCCATAGTATCTGTAATTTCGTCAAATTTTTTGTTGCTTGCTTCTTCAATAATTGATGCACCGACTGATGTTGCTGTAATTCCAAAATTTGAATCATACATTACATCTTCGGTATTTAAGGAATTTTTATTTGTATTAAAGATTACAAGCGTAAGAAGCATCGTGGCTCCTAAAGCTAAAAACATTTGTATATTAGTCATTTTTTAACCAAAAAATATAAGTAAGAAAATTACCCTCAAAAAGTTTCTGATGATCACTGCTTGCCCTCCAAAAAAAATGATATTAATTAATCCTCAATCAAAACGTATTTTAATGCTGCATTTGAGATACTTATAAAGAAAATCATCATTATCATCATTGCACTTATTAAAAACATTAGAATAGTTCCTCCTCGTTTTTCGCTTCTATCCGGCTGCCAACTGAATTATTATGATATGATTTCAGATCTCTGATTATTTTATCTAAATCCGGGCAAAGGATTATTTGACCATCATAAATTATTTTTCCGTTCAAGTAAGGTTTATTTTTTAGCGTAACATATTTTAATGAATCGCGGGTTTTTTTAGTTATTGAGATGATTTCTTTTATGCTATCAACTTTGAAGGCTATTTTTTTGTTGTTAAAATCTAATAGAAGAATCCTGTTATCATTATCGTCCTGAGGTGTTTTCAATCCGTAAATAGTATGAATATCTAATAAAGGTATTATTTCATCGTTATATTTAATGTTCTCTGTGTTTGAATTACCTCTATTTGCTAAAGTGTTTGTTTTATGGGGATCTATTGTTAATATGACGGTTTTAATATCTAAACAGAGTTCCAGGACTCCGATATTAAAAACTAAAACTCCCGTTATCGAATCAATAAAAGTGGAAGACAGATTATTCATAATATAATCTCTCGTCAAATAATTAGTAAATGAATATGACACACGATAGCGTATGTTATGGGCAAGAAATGTACCGCATATATTATCCGTTTTTAAGTAAAATATGCAGGTTTTTGGCTGATGAAATACTGTGTTGGTTTTGTTTTCGGAATTCGGGTTCGAAAATCGGACGGTTGTTTCGGTTTCAGTTTAAGAGATGTATACCATACTCATCTATCTTTTTGTAGAGAGTTGATTTTGCTATTCCAAGAATTTTTTTTGCTTCAGTTTTATTCCACTTAACGGAATCCAGTACTCTTTGAATATATTGCTTCTCCACTTCGGCAAGTGAAAGATTGAGTGGAATATTTAGATCGATTTGAGAGTTTTCTTCCATCTTTAACAGCAGATACTCCTTCTCAAGGACAGTACCTTTGGCGAGTACTACAGCTTGCGTGAGTATATTTTCTAATTCTCTTACATTACCAATCCAATTGTAATTTTGAAGCATTTCCATTGTTTCGTACGGAACCTTATTAACATTTTTGTGTAGATCCCTATTGA
>JBATTD010000539.1:0-2235 GCA_049670345.1 Ignavibacteriaceae bacterium | reverse complement strand
CGAAGAAACCTTGAAGTTTTGGAATAAAGAAAAAATCCTTTCCGATGTTGTTTGGGTGATAAGAAAATTCAGACCGGATGTAATTGTAACGAGATTTCCGGTAACAGGTGAAGGAGGACATGGGCAGCACACTGCTTCTGCAATACTTGCTCTCGAAGCCTTTGCACTCGCCGGTGATTCCAATGCTTTTGCAGATCAATTGGAATATGTTGATGTCTGGTCTCCTAAAAGGGTTTATTGGAATGCCTGGAACCGGGCACTCCAGCAAATGGGTGTTGATCCCGATACGATTATAAACATTAATTTGGGTGCTTATAATAAGCTACTTGGAAAATCTTATACGGAAATTTCTGCGGTCAGCAGAACAATGCACAAAAGTCAGGGTTTTGGTGATTCAGGATGGAGGGCAAATTACCTGAACTACTTTAAACATATGGGAGGAGCAATAGCAGAAGATAATTTATTTTCAGATATTGATATAACATGGAAAAGAATTAATGGTAGTGAAGAAGTTAGTTCTTTAGTTAATAAAGCAATAAACGAATTTAATGATGAAAATCCTGCAGAGATAATTCCGCTACTCTTAGAAGCATATAAACAGGTTAATGAATTATCTGATGAATACTGGTCACAGCTTAAAGCGAGAGAGATATTAAACCTAATAAGTGCTTGTGCGGGGATTTGGATTGAAGCGGTTACGACGGAAAGAATTTTAACCCCGGGCAGCAGTTTAACAGTTAATGCTGGAATTGTGAACAGATCGGATCTTCCGTTTAATCTGGAAGGGATCCATATTACTCATCAAACTGAGGATAGCTTAATTAACAAGTTATTATTGAAAGGTGATTTTACGGAAGTTGAAAAAGAGATTCATCTGCCTGAAAGTATTGATATAACTCAACCATATTGGTTAGAAAATGAACGCAACGCAGCGCTTTATAATGTGGATGATCAATCCTTAATTGGGATTCCGGAGAAAAGACCACCTCTATTAGCCCATTTCAGAGTTTCCATCGACGATACCAAATTGGTTTTCAATACACCCGTTCTTTACAGGATAAACGACCCCACTCGAGGTGAAGTTTACAGCCCGGTCGCAATCGCTCCGCCAGTTACTGTAAATTTTGAAAGTGATTTGTATTTATTCCCTTCAAACAAAAAAAGAGAATTGCGAGTTACAATAAAAAATCATAAGGATAATACTTCGGGAACGGTAAAATTAAATGCTCGTGGTAATTGGAAAATTGAACCTTCGGAAATTGATTTTGATTTTGAAAACAGGAACGAAGAAAAACAATTCATCTTTAACATCTTTCCTCCCGATAAAGAAAGCCACGATGAAGTAACCGCAGAGTTGTTGATTGGAGAAAAAATTTATTCGACAAGCTCAGCTACTATAAGATACGATCATATCCCACTGGAAACAGTATTCCCTACAGCAAAAGCAAACCTGGTTAGATTGGATATTGGTGAAAGAGTCGTTAAAAAAATTGGATACATAAACGGCTCGGGTGATAAAATACCGGATTACCTGCGTGAGCTGGGATTCGCTGTTGATATATTATCGGATGTAGATGTTTCAAATGGCAGTCTGTCTGAATACGATGCTATTGTTGCAGGAATTAGAGCATATAATACAAATGAGAGGATGGAATTCTACCAAGAAAAAATACTTAAGTATGTTAATAAAGGCGGAACATATATTGTACAGTATAATACTTTGGGAAAAAGGTATGCAGATCCCGGACCATATGAATTGAAGATTTCCAGAGACCGTGTTACAGAAGAAGATGCAGCAGTTAAAATTTTAAACCCCACCCATCAATTGATGAACTTTCCAAATAAAATTACCAATAAAGACTTTTCTGGATGGATTCAAGAGAGAGGTCTGTACTTTCCGAATGAATGGGATGATGAGTATGAAGCATTATTTGAGATGAACGATTTTAGTGAATCCCCTAAGCGCGGTGCACTTTTATATGCAGAATACGGAGACGGAATTTTTATTTACACTGGATTATCTTTCTTTAGAGAATTACCTGCTGGAGTACCGGGAGCTTATAGACTTTTCGTAAATTTAATCTCCACTGGTAAAAATGCAAAGTAAGGAGAAAGAAATAATTACAACAGATGAATCCACCCCTCCAATTTTAGGATCCTGGACAAAGGTTTATGCATTAGTTTTTGGTAACCTAATTTTTCTCATCATTTTGTTTTATCTTTTCACAAAGGTAT
>JBATTD010000538.1:0-3966 GCA_049670345.1 Ignavibacteriaceae bacterium | reverse complement strand
ACTAAAGATTGATAAACAGAATCCAAATGTATTTTTTATACTTGGAAATATTGCGGTCCTCAAACAAAATGATCCCCAAAGTGCTTTAAGGTATTATAAAAAAGCAGTTGAACTAAACCCCGATATTACTGACGGCTTAATAAATCTAGGAAACACTTATGCAGTACTCGGAGAATATGAGAAATCAATAGAATCTTATAAAAAAGAATTAGTTTTTCGTAAAGAATCTGTAAAAGCATATATTAATTTAGCAAGGATTTCTACTTTTGTAGGCGATACTGTTTCGGCGAATGATGCATTAAACAAAGCCAGGTTAATTAATCCTACTCTGGAATTTTAACAGAGGTTTTTTGAATGAATATTGATAATAATCGAATCTTAGATACTCCGGTTATAAAAAAAATTGGCGACGACATATTACTTTCAGAGTATGAAACAGGAAAGATAAAATTCGCTAATATCGCCATTGATAGAAGTAGAAAATCAATAACGGAAACTTATGTTGAGTTAATAGAATATCTGCTTGAAAACAAATTAACCATTGCAAACCAATTCCTTTTTGGAACGGAGGAACATGAGCTTGAAAACAGAAAAAATGCTGAGAAATATTTTAAAAAATTAAATTGGCCGGTAACATTTATCAGGCAGGAGTCCTATAACGGTAGCTATGTATGGGGATCAATAATTTCAGCAATTTCTGCTGATAACTTAAAACCGGTTATTGAAAAGGAATCAGTTATAGGTAATTTTTTTGAAGATGAATTTGCCGGGTATTTTTTCTTTGGTGGATTAATGCCTGGTACTCCCGGACAATCGAATATCATTCAATCAAAGCAATCATTTAAAATGCTTGATCTCACACTCCATAAGGTTGGGATGGACATTGGTAATGTTGCCAGAACGTGGTTTTATCTAGTTGATTTATTAAACTGGTATGATGATTTTAATTCTGTTAGAAATGATTACTTTACTGTTAAAGGTGTTTATGAAAGAATGATTCCTGCAAGTACCGGAATAGGAGCCGGGAATTTAAGAGGCGGTTCCCTGATGTTTGGAGGATATGCTCTTAAGGAAAAGCAAAACAGTATTAAAACAGAAGCTGTTGAATCACCATTTCAATGTCCTGCCAGTGATTATAAAAGTTCGTTTAGCCGGGCAGTAGAAATAAATCACCCTGATTATCGTCACTTGATTGTTTCCGGAACTGCAAGTATTACACCTGAAGGAGAAACTGCTAACATTGGCAGTATTTACAAACAGGTAGAATTATCGATGAAAGTAGTTAAAGCTATTCTTCAATCGAGGCATATGAGCTGGGAAAATGTGAGCAGGGGAATTATTTATTTTAAGAATATAAATGATATAAATTCGTTTGAGAATTTTTGTTCTGATAATAATATACCGGAGCTTCCTCTCTCAATGATTAAGGCGGATATATGCAGAAATGACCTCCTGTTTGAAATAGAGGTTGATGCAATAACTATTTATAAACATAATTAGCTAATAATGATGATCAACAACATGCAATCATTAGAAAATACTAAGGTTAGAAAACAGAACAGTAAAAACAATACAATTGTTAAATGTAAAGATGTTAATTTTGGTGAAGGATATTGTGTTGTTATTGCCGGACCGTGTGCCATTGAAAATATTGAGATGGCTTTGCTGACAGCAAGGGAGGTTGAACTACAAGGTGCAGTTGTTTTTCGCAGTTCACTTTTTAAGCCGCGTACCTCTCCATATAGTTTTCAGGGTTATGGAGCACAAGGTGTTGAAATACTTAAAACCATTAAATCTGAAACAAACTTATTGCTTGAATCTGAAGTTTTGAGCAGAGAACATCTGAAAATACTATATGATCACATCGATTTGATAAGAATCGGCTCACGAAATATGGACAACTATGAATTGTTGAAAGAAGTCGGTACAACTGATAAACCTGTAATACTAAAGAGAGGAATGAGCTCTACGCTAGAAGAATTTTTATTAGCAGCAGAATATATTCTCTCATATGGTAACGAAAAAGTAATATTGTGTGAAAGAGGTATCAGGACATTTGAAACCTATACAAGAAACACACTTGATGTTTTAGCAATTCCGGCTTTAAAGGAACTCACTCACCTTCCGGTAATAGTCGATCCTTCCCACAGCAGCGGCAGGAGAAGTCTTGTTACATCTGCAAGTAAAGCCGCCATTGCAGCAGGAGCAGATGGTCTTATTGTTGAAGTTCACCCTGAACCGGAAACTGCTCTTTCCGATGGAGGGCAATCACTAAGTTTTGAAGATTTCAGACTTTTGATGAAAGATGTTTCAGACCTGGCCGAATTGTTTAAAAAACAACTAATAATTCATACTAATAATATTAAAAATTAATTGCTATAGTCCAGGTATGCCTGTTCGAAACGTTTATAAATTTGTAAGGATTTTTTCATCAGGGGTAATATCTCTTTTCCGGAATATTTACGAAGGGAATACATGCTTCGCCATCGGGATATTCCTTTCTTATAAAGATTAAGATACTCTTTATAAAATTCCTTAAGAGAAAGCTTTGTAGGTAAAACTGTATGAATAAAATCGAAGAAATCGTAGTTGCGTGTAATCAATTTTGATTCCACTTCCTTAAAAAGATCAGTTCCCGGAAGCGGGGTTAAGACAGCAAAGCCCGCAAAATCCAGCTTCAATTTCCTTACGTAAGTACGTAATTCTGCGAAATCATTTTTAGTAAAATCAGGCCGTACTATTAGTGATGCGTATATATCAATACCAAGTTCCTGAAGTATTTTAACAGCTTTGTTGTTATCATCCACAGTGGATTTTTTCGAGATATATTTCAAATCTTCATTTCTAAAAAACTCAAGTCCAACAAACACTCTTTCAAGACCGATATCTTTCCACATTCTTAGCAGCTCCGGGTTTCCGGCGATAGTATCGCTTCTTCCATAGAGAAAGTATCGCTTTTGAATACCTTTTTCTTTTATAAGTTCTGCAAGTGAAATCATTCTCTGAACATCTAAAAGTGATTCATCATCAGCAAAGAAGACATACTTCTCTTCGATTCCTTCCAGTT
This sequence comes from Ignavibacteriaceae bacterium, assembly GCA_049670345.1. Lineage (GTDB taxonomy): Bacteria > Bacteroidota > Ignavibacteria > Ignavibacteriales > Ignavibacteriaceae > BMS3ABIN03. The sequence continues at coordinate 899 of JBATTD010000538.1, read as the reverse complement.
CTTCGACAATTTTTTCGGGACTTCTCCTATAATATTTTCCATCAGCTAATTTCCACATTGCACAAAAATTACAACGATAGGGACATCCTTTTGAAGTTCGGATTGCTGCAAGGGGTTTCATCCAATCAGAGTAGTAATAGTTTCTGTATTTTGCTGTGAGTTTCCTTTCCGGAAACGGAAATTCATCGAGGTCAACATTTTCAAGTGGATCCGATTTCCCGAGCATTCCATTTTTAGAAAATGCTATTCCCGGAATTTCTTTAAAATCCAGCCCTCTTTCATACCTGTTTACAATTTCCCTGAACGTAAATATCCCCTCTCCAAGAACTATTACATCAATACTGTCAGAAAGAAAATCCTCAGGCATTATTGTAGCGTGATGTCCCCCCACTACTGTAAGAACATTTGGATTCCATCGTTTGATTTTATTAAAGAGATTTCTAACTGTATTAACGTGAACTGTGTACGCGGTTATCCCGACAACATCAGGTGAAAATTTCTCAAGTACATCTTCGAAATTATTTTCCAGGCGTAAATCCAAAATCTTCACTTCGTGATCATTAACAACACCAGCCGCAATATATTCTAATGCGAGAGGTTCATAGATTGAAAAATCTTCGCCTCCAATAACAACAGGTGATTTATCTGGTTCTATTAGTAATATTTTCATTCTGTATCCGCCTTAAATTCTTAGAGTCGGTTAATTAATTTCCAAAAAATCATTTACAAATTCAAGCTGTTTTTCTATTCCGGAATTACTGCCAGTCAATATCCACTCAACACTTTGCATCATTCTTAAATTGCCATTCCCCCGTCATCAACAGTCAATTACGTGCATTAATTATCATCATTCCTAATTCCATTCCCAATTCCTTATCTTCAAAATATCCATCTGTATC
>JBATTD010000537.1:0-6070 GCA_049670345.1 Ignavibacteriaceae bacterium | reverse complement strand
AAGTAGAAGTACTGGTAAATGAAGAACAGGATGTTGCTTTTTATGAAATACAATTTAATGCAGCCGAACTAGCAAGCGGAATTTATTTCTATAGATTACAAGCCGTGCCTACCGGCAGGCAGGCAGGTTCTTTTGTTGAGACTAAGAAGATGGTGTTGATGAAGTAAAATTCTTATTGAATTGCTCTTTACAAATCCCTGCTTAATAACATAGGCAGGGGTTTTTATTATATAATACTTATTATTAACTCAGATACAAATTCGCTTAATAAATAATTGCTATTATCCTGATGACAACTTAATTTATATGTAATCATTAATCATAATAGGGAATTATCTTGGAAGCATTTGATAAGATATATGTTGATGGTGTTTTTGTTATTGTTGTTAACTGCACCCGTTCCACTATGCTGGAAGCAAATGAATTTAAAAAGTTGATAAAGGAAGAAATCAGTTCCGGACATAATAAATTGGTAATTGATTTAAGTATGTGTGAATATGTTGACTCTACATTCTTTGGTGCAATTATGATGACATTCGGAATGATGATAGAGAAAGGCTATAAGTTGAAAGTAGTTAACCCAACCATTTCAGGAGAAGATATATTTACTTCCACAAATACCCTCAGATTATTTGATTTGTATAAAACAAGGGAAGAAGCTCTCAAGAGTTTTGAGGGAAATATTCAACCTGAAAGTTGAACGAAAATTCCAACCTGATTGGCCCCCATTCACCCCAAAAAGATGGGGGCGGGGGTGTTGGTGTGAAGTGTGCATAGTATTTTAACGTGCTATATCTTCATAATACTTCACAAGTATGTTCTTTCCTATTAGATTATACAATTCACTAAATCTTTCTTTCAATTCTACAATCTTATAATCTAATAGCACATTAATTCCACCTATGTTTGGCAAAAGGTCAAGAACCTGTATTTTACGTCCATCTGTAACTAATCCAAAATGACAACTCAACCAGATTGCATAACTTTTTGTTTGCTTTTGGGCCTTTGCAAGTTCAACTTCTTTTACAAGTCTATCTTCACTTTTTGCTTCAACAACTAATAACACTTGATTGGCTAATAATTCATTTTCTGAATCAAACAATGAGCTGTCGGTTTCTAAAGTTGTTGGTCTTGAACCATTATATGCTTTAAAAGTCATTCCATCATATCTATCATTTTCAGAATAGCCAAGTTTATAAAGTAGAGGGATTATAAATTTAGTTTCTACTTCTCTTTCGGTACGAAAATTTTTATTTTCAAGTTGGCCAAACCATTTATCATCATTGAATTTTGAATTTACTTTTACCTTTGATATGGTTTTTTCTTTTTTAATTCCGTGCGAAAGGGTAACTCTATCATCTAAGGATAATTTCCAATTCTCTCCAATTTTCATTATTGAAGGATTTAAATAAACTTCAAATTCTGTTAAGATTTGAGTTATTTTTCTTGAACTTTCTTCGGAGCGTTGAAGAAATCCGAATTTCTTGATTAGAGTTCTAACTTTAATTCTTTTTGGTTTTCCATTCTCAATTATTTCACTTGCAATTTCTTTGGCGATTTTTCTCATTTGAAACTCCGTCTTATATTATGCACAACATTTCAATAAACGTAATACGTTTTAACTGTAAATTAACTGGTAAAGTATATTAGTATAAATATAGCCAAACACCTTTACAATTACTCAAAACTATTTCATTTCCCCAACCCCTGCTTAATAAAAATCAACGGCCTTCCACCAATGATTGAAGTAGGGGTTTTTTATTACTTTATTTCAACCTGATTAACCCCCAACACCCCAAAAGGAGTGGCGGGGGCTGTTGGAGAGATAACCGCATACATTCTACAACAGATTTTTAAAATCCATTACTTACTAATCGTTTGCTGTTTATAGATTGCCTGTGATCTCAAACCAAAAGATGAGCAAATAAAAATTCTAAATTGGGGTCTAAATAAATATCACATTATTCACTCACGCTCGGAGTGCTTTGTACTCCAAATATTTCACCTCAATTATCTTAATCAATTGACTAAATTGTTTTAATACAGCTCAAAAGGAATTGTTTTGACTATCAGCTTTCAGCTGCTTTAGTATCAGTAAAATGATCCTAATTTTTCCTTCAATTGTCTGTCAAAGCACCACAACTTCAGCTGAGGAATTAGAACAGTGAGTGAGAATAAATTGACCTTAGATTTTATGGTTTTGATATAGAAAAGAATGATAAAATTGGGACAAAAAAATGTAATAGGCTTAACATAATTTATCATACAAAATGTTTTCACATTTTAAATATCATAGACTAAATGATCAGATTTTTGTGAATATTATGTAACATTTCTGTAACTCCCTTCAAATTAAGACCAAATATGTTCATTTACAAACTGAACCGCTTAATTCTGTGCAGGTGCAACTTAAAGTTAATTGGTTTTAAGTTCAATTGGTGTTTAGCAACTAATCATTAAGCACTACACACTGTGAACTTGGAAAAATTAAATGGAAATAATAAGAAATTAGCAGCTAATTATTTGTGGATATTATGAGGAAAACCCCTAAGTTATTGTAAACTAAGGGGTTCTGTGGAGGTGGCGGGAGTCGAACCCGCGTCCGAAATTAAGATCCAAAAAACCTCTACACACATATTCTGTTTTTATTTAGCTTAAAGCTACCAAACAGACAAGGATCACTTTAAGCTTGCCCCTTAATCCGTCGACACGGATTTCGCATCCTCAACAAGGGCGGTTGATTCAGCTATCATACCTAACGGCGTCCTTCTGAACCCCGGTATGAGAGAGAACAGAGGACGGCTGCGTTAATTTACGCAGCTAAAGCGTAATCGTATTCGCCAATTAAAGTTTTTTCCCGCCGTTTAACGTGTCTGCAGGAAACACGATGTGCAGTTTAGTGTCTCTTTAATCCCGTCGAAGCCAATTTCACCCCCTTTAATAATGTATAATTTAGAATGAATAATGAAGAACTAATAAAAGAAATTTTTATTTATTCCAAATTACATCGGGAGTACCGGTTACGGCATTATCAAAACGTGCAAGAACAAAAAACAAATCAGATAATCTGTTTAAAAAAATAATGATGTTATTTCCAATTTTCACCGTACTGTTTAATGCCACAACCTTTCTTTCAGCACGCCTGGTAATGGTTCTGCATATATGCAACAGCGCAGCGCCTTTTGTGCCTCCGGGAAGAATAAAGTTTCTTAATTCGTCTAATTTACTTTCGTACTTATCAATCTCTTTTTCAATATACCTATAATATTCTTCAGAAGTTCGGAAAACATTCAGCTTTTTCGTCTTCTCATTATCAGGGGTCGCAAGATCGGCACCTATTGAAAATAACCAGTTTTGAATTTTCTGTAAAAGATCTTTAACGGATTTATCTGATACTTCAGTAATTGCCAATCCAATAAAAGCATTTAATTCATCAATCGTTCCAAATGCTTCAATTCTAATCGTATTTTTAGAAACTCTCTCCCCTCCGAAAAGTCCGGTTTCTCCCCCATCACCTGTTTTGGTATAAATCTTCATTTAACAAAAGGAAGATCGCAAACGGTAACGCTAATTGTTCTTCCGTTACTACCTTTAGCAGTTAATTTTGTTCCCTCTTTAGTAAAAGCTTTGCCAATAAATGCTAACCCAATCGGAACATCTAATTTAACTGAGTGAGCGAATGAAGTAACATCACCCACTTCAGTGCCATCTTCGGATAATAATATAAATTGCTCTTCACCAAATAGCTGTTCATCAAATTCAACACCGCGCATATGCTTTTGAACTTTATTGTAAGTTTCAATACGTTCAATCACTTCCTGCCCAATATAACAACCTTTAGTAGTATCTACTAAACTCATAAGGTTAGCTTCGTGAGGATTATAATGATCATTCAATTCATTTGGAGCAACAGGAATTCCTTGTTCTATCCGGTAAGTATTATATGCGTCTTCACCAATTAAACTGAAATCGAAGGGACCATTATACTCCATCATACTATCTACTAAGCTTTTGATATTTTCAAGATCAGCCAGCAGCCAAAATTTGTTCTGTCCTCTTTCATCCAAAAACTTTATTAAAAAGAACAAAATATTTTCCGATTGAATGATTTTAAGTGTATTCTGTTCAATATCATTTAAAACATTTCCGCAAATAAGTCTTATAAAAGAATCTGCCTGTGGGCCTAATAATTCTAAAAGATTGTATTTGCTGTTTGCGTCGTTTACCTGTACATCATCGGTGATAATATATTTACGGATCCAGCTCATTAATTTTAGTTTATTTTCTCTTCCGCATATCAGTAACTGGTAGTCTTCAAAGTTTATCAATTGTCCTAAACTAATTATTCTTCCTTTAGCGGAAGTGAATAAAGTGCTTTTTATATTCGCTTTTTTAATATCTTTTAATGAGTTTGTTGAAATCCTGTGAAGGAAATCCAGCACATCTTTTCCTTTTAACTCAATTATTCCATTATGCGAAATGTTCCTTAAGCCGACACCGGTGTATAAGCATTCTAATTCTTTTTCTAACGAACTATATTTATTTATAACTTTGTATCCGTCCACTGCTATTGTATCATATCCTTTCAATGATAAGTATTCAATTAAATCAGTAGGTCTGGTATCTAATTCCTGCATTAATTCTCCTTAATAGATTTCAATATAACTTAAATTAATATATTTAATAATGTAAAATAAAAACAAAATAGTTTTCAAAAAATGCTAAAAGAATTTTTATTTATCCTGCAAACAAACAACCGAGCAGTTAAAAACCAAAATATAGATAATAATTTAATAGGGTCGTGTTTGCCGTTTATTTCTCGAATTCACATATACACTGTCTTTTACGTTCCACACAAAAGCTACGGAATCTTTTGAAAAAATTCTGTCACCGAGGTCATAGTATATATGTTCATAATAATCGGGGATTTTATCAGCGTTTACATTAGATATTGTTCTTTTAAAATTTATTCCTTCATAGCTCATCAGCAAATGAGGTCGATTATTAATTCCATCAATTAAAAAATAATTATAGTTGATATGTCCTGTCCCTCTGCCGTAATGAAAATTAACTTCGATGAACGGAACATTACTATAGTTCCAGTTTTTTAGAGTGATATTATTAAATCCACCATGTGAAGGAATGAGTGATTCCCAAACTGTTTCAAAATTTCCGTTTTGGCATCTGAATAGTGTTAAATAGAAATAAGCAGTTCCAAGTTCCGTGCTATCCAAATCAATAAAACTTTGATCATAACCCACAATATTTTTCGGCTCTATCAGTCTTTCCCCTTCACGCGATTTTGCAATTACACCAAAGATATAACTTCTATCTTTTCTATAATATATAACAGCAGGTTTTGGAATAGAGTAGCTTAAAGTTTTATCAGTATTTACTAAATAATTCCCTTGAGGATAGTTTTCAAGAACAAACTCTTTTAAGGAAAGTGTATCGCATGATGTTCTATTACCGGCAAGTTTTTTTTGCTGTTCAAGATTGTATTGTTGAATACGTGCATCTTTTTCAGGTGAATATTCTACACCATCAAGCTGATTATTATTACCTACTTTACGGTCTTCACCACAGCCGCCAATAATAGTAAGAATAAAAATAATAGGAATTGTAAGCGTAATTCTCTTCATCAACTCAACATTCATTTATACAATCTACAAGACTAACAATAATTATGCCGCTGAAAATAATAAATTAATGGCAGAATTCATTTACTATTGAACATTTTAGAAGAGTTGTAGAAATGTTGAAGATAATTTCTACATCCAATAAGTAAACGGAGTTAACTACTTAGCAAATTCCTCTAAAAAGTATGCAGAACTTAAAATACCAAGATGAAAATGATTCAGATCAAAATGTTCGTTTGGTGAATGTAAATTCTCTGTATTCAAACCAAGGCCCATTAAAACAGGTATTGCGTTTAATTGTTTTGCAAAGACAGTTACGATCGGTATTGAACCGCCTTCGCGCATATAAACAGTTTTCTTTCCAAATGCTCTTGCCATTGCTTTTGATGCTGCAATAGTTGCTTCATTATTCATTGGAGTTACAATCGGAT
>JBATTD010000536.1:0-4147 GCA_049670345.1 Ignavibacteriaceae bacterium | reverse complement strand
CTAACAAACTATTGAAGGATTAGTGATGAGCGAAATAAAAAATGCAACAGAGATATCACTTACTCAAAAAGCTTTAAACGAAATAAGAAGAATTATGTCAGAAAACCAGGTGCCTGATAGTTATGGATTAAGAGTTGGAGTTAAAGGCGGCGGATGTTCTGGTTTTTCTTATACTTTAGGTTTCGATGCCGAAGCAAAAGAGGGCGATACAACAATAGAAGATGGTGAAGTAAAACTTTTTATTGATGGTAAAAGTTTATTTTATCTTGCCGGAACTGAATTAGATTTTAGTGACGGACTTAATGGTAAAGGTTTTGTATTTAGCAATCCGAATGCAACTAAAACCTGCGGCTGTGGGGATTCGTTCGGTGTTTAGCACTAGCAATTAATTTTGAATTCAATTTCGCAAAAAGAATAGAACTAAATAAAATTTCATAAAAAAGGAGAAAAAAAATAATGGGAAATTTTTCATTACCGGCTTTGCCCTACGAATATGATGCCTTAGAACCTACAATAGACAGAATGACGATGGAAATCCATCACACAAAACATCATAATGCTTATGTTACAAATTTAAACGCAGCCGTTGAGGGAACAGACCTTGATGGAAAATCATTGGAAGAAATATTATCCAATGTTTCAAATCATTCTCCCGCCGTAAGAAATAACGGGGGCGGACATTTCAACCATTCACTGTTCTGGTCAATAATGAAACCTGGTGGTGCAGAAGTCCCTTCATCATTAGCTGATACAATAAATTCAACTTTCAATTCGTTTGATGAATTTAAAAATCAGTTTAGCAAAGCTGCCGCAACAAGATTCGGATCAGGTTGGGCGTGGTTGGTTTTACAAGATGGTAAACTTGCCATCGGTTCAACTCCAAACCAGGATAACCCAATTATGGATGTTTCGGATATAAAAGGCTCTCCAATTCTTGGTTTAGATGTGTGGGAACATGCTTACTATTTAAAGTATCAAAACCGCAGACCTGAATATATTGAAAACTGGTGGAACGTGGTAAACTGGGAAGAGGTTACCAAAAGATATAACGAAGCAAAATAAATATTTCGTGAGGAGGCTACAAAAGGAAGTAAACAGCATGTTTGCTTCCTTTTTTTATTTAATATGTATGATGAGTTAGTATTTACAAAACAAAATTATGATTTATAATAAACAATATTACTGCATTAATCAAAGCCGAAAGAGTTTTAAATAAAAAAAAGGGATGAACAATTGTTCATCCCTTTTTCATAAAAATTGAAATGAAATTTTATCAAATATATTTCTCTCTTGCATTAATTCTGTTTATTGCTCTCTTCAATGCAAGTTCTGCCCGTACAAAATCAATTTCTTCTCCCTTTTTCCTTGTTAAATTTTCCTCTGCTCTCGTTTTTGCATGCTCTGCTCTTTCAATATCAATATCATTAATTACTTCCACTGAATCAGCAAGAATGAGAACATTATTATTCAACACTTCCATAGTACCACCGGCTGTTGTTAAATAAGTATTTTCATCATTCTTTTTAAGAGTAATAACACCTATTTCTATGGTGCTCATTAACGGTGCGTGATCCTTCAATACCTGGAACATTCCTTTTGTACCCGGTACCGTTATAGAATCAACGGAATCCTTATAAATTATCTTTTCCGGTGTTATAATTTCTAAATTTATTTCAGCCATGCTTACGCCATCTTCTTAGCTTTTTCCACAGCTTCTTCAATTGTACCTACATAAAGGAATGCTGCTTCCGGAAGATCATCATATTCACCATCAAGAATGCCTTTAAAAGCGCGAATTGTATCTTCGAGCTTAACATACTTACCAGCAACACCTGTAAACTGTTCTGCAACAAAAAATGGCTGGCTGAAAAACCGTTGGATTCTTCTCGCTCTTCTCACAAGAGTTTTATCTTCATCAGAAAGTTCATCCATACCCAGAATATTAATAATGTCCTGAAGATCATTATAATGCTGAAGTATCTCTTTACAATTTTTTGCTACATCATAATGTTCCTGCCCAAGTACACCAGGCTCCATAATTCTTGATGTTGATTCAAGAGGATCGACGGCGGGATAAATACCAAGTTCAGCAATCTGGCGACTAAGCACTGTAGTAGCATCAAGATGAGAGAATACAGCTGCCGGAGCCGGATCAGTTAAATCATCGGCGGGAACATAAATTGCCTGCACCGAAGTAATAGAACCCTTATCAGTAGAAGTTATTCTTTCCTGAAGGGCACCCATCTCAGTAGCAAGGTTCGGTTGGTAACCAACCGCAGAAGGCATTCTTCCAAGCAATGCACTTACTTCTGAACCTGCCTGTGTGAAACGGAAAATATTATCAATAAATAAAAGTATATCTCTTCCCTCTTCATCTCTAAAGTACTCAGCAACAGTCAGCCCGGTTAACCCAACTCTTAATCTTGCACCTGGTGGTTCATTCATCTGCCCGAATATAAGTGCTGTTTTATCCAGTACACCGGATTCTTTCATTTCTAACCAAAGATCGTTTCCTTCACGTGTTCTTTCACCAACCCCTGCAAATACTGAGTAGCCGCCATGATGCTGTGCAATGTTGTGAATCAATTCCATAATGATTACGGTTTTGCCAACACCTGCACCGCCGAATAATCCCGTCTTTCCGCCTTTCGAGTATGGTTCGAGGAGGTCAACTACTTTTAATCCTGTTTCAAACATTTCTTTTTGAGTAGAAAGATTTTTAAACTCAGGAGCCGGTCTGTGAATTGGATATTTTTTCTTCGTTTTTATCTCACCTAAACCATCGATGCCTTTACCAATAACATTTATCAGGCGGCCTAATGTTTCCGGTCCGACTGGAACAGAAATGGGTTCACCGGTATCAAAGGCTTCCATTCCTCTAACCAATCCGTCCGTACTATCCATCGCAACCGCACGTACGGTGTCTTCTCCGAGGTGCTGCTGAACTTCAACTATCAGCTCATCTTCCACACCTTCGATTGTTGTTCTTGGAATTCTTACTGCATATAAAATATCTGGAAGGTGTCCTTCTTCAAATTCAATATCTACAACAGGACCAATAACTGAAATAATTTTGCCTTTTTTCTCTGCCATTCCTTTTCCTTGAAAAAATTAAAAATAGAATATTAAAATTAAAGATATACTCTAATTTTTACAAACATTTAGATGAATAATTGTAGTGACCTGAAGTTAATTCTACAGATTTCTTTAGCAGGAACAGCGGATGGACTAAATTCAGAAGAAGCTAAATAATAGAAGTAAACTACGTTCTTATTTCAGAAGAATGAGTTTTTTTGATACAGATAAATCGCCCGTAGTTAACCTGTACATATAAACTCCGCTTGGCAGGGTTGTAGCATCGAATTCAACTAGGTAAGTGCCTGAAGGCTTTTCTTCGTTAACTAAAATTGCAATTTCATTTCCTAAAACATCATAAACTTTTAAGCTTATGAATTGCCTGCTGTTTATCATATACTTAATATTTGTAGTTGGATTAAACGGGTTAGGATAGTTCTGATATAAAACGAAATCATCCGGATTGACAAATTCATCTTCAACGCCTGATACAACACCGAAATCAAACTCTGCCAAAACCGGAAGGTGATCACTTACAAAGTATAGTGCAATAGCAATCTCTGTACTAACTGATTGATTTGGAGGATCGTGGATTGACAAGTTATAGTGCTGTCCATCATTACCATATGCCCAATACGATCCTTCCACATAATCAATTCCACCTTGATCTATAATTGATAGTGATGAAAGAATAAAATCAAATCTATCATCAAGGCCTCCCGTAGAGCCGTCATCACCTAAATCGGGAATTCTTGTTGATTGAGTATGAATATCAGCAAAACCACTGTTGTCATGCCAACTTCCGAGCCGGTTTATAGGATCTAAGAAATAACCTGTTCCATCCTGAGCTAACAGTTTCTCATAAGCAGGTTCAGTAGAGCGATACAAATTTAAATCACCAACTAATACAAAATCTGTTCCTTGTGGAAGCAGATTTGTTAATACTCTCAGCGTTGCAGCTTCATTCAATCGTCTCAACTCGTTATCAGTTCCCTGACTCGCTTTAAAATGCGCAGAATATATGATTAATGTATCAAGTGTGATTTTGTGAAATAATTTGAATACTGAAATA
>JBATTD010000535.1:0-2142 GCA_049670345.1 Ignavibacteriaceae bacterium | reverse complement strand
TATTTCAGATTTTAATCCACCAACCTCGGTAACAATAACCTCACCCAAGTGTATGCCTGCTTTAAATTGAGGATACACACCATATAGCTTAAAATATTTGTCCTTTTTCTCATAAACACTTTTTTGTGCTTCAGAATAACATCTTATACAATTACTGTTCTCAGTCCCATCCTTAACATCCCATACGACAACTGCCTCGTCTCCTACGTATTGATAAACGGCACCCTTTGTATTACTTATTATTTCATCAAGATCATAAAAGAAATCTTTTAAAAAGGAACTGTATTTATGATCTCCAATTCTCTCTGCGATTGCTGTTGAAGAAGTAAGATCCACAAACATTATTATTCTCTCTTGCTTACGTGGTCTATGAAATCTTCCAAAGAACAAATTGAGCAAAACATTTTTCCCCATTTTTTTATCAACTTGTAAAAAGAAATTAATTCCGAAGCTGAACAGTAACGCATATATTCCATGTTTATAAAAAACGGGAGAACTAAAAAATCCTGCTATTTCATTTTCTCGTGCTCTTTCAAATATTCCCAGGGAAGCCAGCAAATAATTTTTAATGAGAATAAATAGAATAACCGTAGCTATAAAAGCAGCAACGAATAAGATAGTCTTTAAGATAACAGTGTATCCAAAATTCATCCGCCTGAACCTTTGTTTGAAGATGAACACTTCAAGGAATCCGTTTGTTAATCCGAATAATAAGCCTAATAATAATCCGGAGATGATGTACTGAGCAAAATCTATTCTCGCAGGATCGACTCCATCAATTGCAAAAAAGATTAACAGGTGATAAAAGAACATAGAGATCACCCATAACGTGCAGATGAATTCAATTTTTTTTAAGTTTTCTATCAGTTCAGTTTGTGTAAGAATCATTTAGATAAGAGATCTACATTAAAGTAATACGCAATGTTTTATTATTAATAATAATATTTATATTAAGTATCATAAATAATAAATATCTGAATCACAACTCAAGGAAACTCAAATGAAAACATTCTCGATTATTTTCTATTCAACCTTATTATTTGTTTGCTTTACTTCAATATCTCATTCCCAGGAACAATCCATTCAACTATCACTATTTAACCCAATTCAAATTGTTCCGGAATCCCAATCTATTAGCGGCTTCCGTTTCAACCTTATTTACGGTAAGAATGCAAATGTAACAGGCTTTGACTTAGGCTTAGTTAATCATTCAACCGGATTACAAAACGGTGTTCAATTTGGAGGTGTTAACGTAACAGACGGCGGGGTTACCGGATGGCAGGCTGGTTTTGTAAATATATCTAAAGGGAGTTCGGTTGGTTTGCAAACCGGTTCAGTAAATTACCACCAAGGACATTTTAAAGGTCTTCAGTTCGCAATTGTGAATTATGCCGCAACTTTGCATGGCTTGCAGCTGGGATTAATAAATATAATTGGCAAGGGCGGATTCTTACCAGTGTTCCCTATATTTAATTTTGATTTTGATTGAGATAAGCACTTTTATTCGTTAAGGATTAATTAGCAAATGTTTGGAGATGAATAATGAATTCAATACGCATTATTTTTGATCAAATAGAATGGGATTACAAATCTGCTGGAATGCGTGTGAAAAGAGTTGTGCGTGATGGCAAGCAACTTAGATTAGTCGAGATTGGACCGGACTCAGGTGAAGCCAATTGGTGTGAAGAGGGACATGTGGGTTATATACTTGAAGGTGAGCTTGAGACTAATATTAATGGATCAGTTGAACGACTGTCTGCCGGCGATGGTCTAATCATTCCTGGTGGGGGTAAGTATCGCCACAAATCTAAAGTAGTCGGCGATTTAGTTAGATTGATTTTGGTAGAGGATGTCTAACAAGTTACCCAACTCTATCATCACATATACAAACTAAAGCGAACCGGGCATCACCATTTAAAATAAAAACCCCCGCCCTATGTTATTAAGTAGAGGTTGGGGGAGGGATTGGTTTGTGGCATTATTCTAGTTTTGCCTGGTGTAGTTAAGCTACATATATTTAAAAATATTGATTGGAATTTGTTATTAGCTAGCATATTAGTTACAACGATATGTTACTGAAATTTTTACAATATACTGTTTGTAATCTAATTTAAATCAGGTGAGGTCTTATGAAAAGGTTTA
>JBATTD010000534.1:0-6107 GCA_049670345.1 Ignavibacteriaceae bacterium | reverse complement strand
ACCTTTACTATCAGGATTGGGATTATAAAGATTTGCGGAAGGAAGACCGTTCTTCTTCGTATAAAATTGTAGATGAATTCCATCAAAAATAACTAATCCCCTGTTTCTCAATCTAATAAACAGTTTTCCATCTGCTTGATTATCAGTTTTTGTGCCGGCAACGCTTGCCCCCTTAAGCAAACTGAAATTGGCATTTGCATCAACACTGTCAATCAAATTAATAAATTCAGTACCATTAAAATTATAAAATCCATCTACCGTTAAATAATACATACCGTTATCAAGAGTACCTACATAATGGAGTTGTTCATCAGGAATTTTCCATTTATCGGGTGCTTTACTCCAATGTCCATCCTTATAAACCATAATATGTGTTTTGGCAGTTGGTAGTTCAGACAACTCATTAGAAAATATTCCTTCAAGCAGAAGATTACCATCAGGAGATTCTCTAAGTTCAATAAATTGGGAACTCATCATCCGGAGTTCATCATCAAAGGGCGACGGAATTTCAATAAATTTTTCACCGTCAAATCGTCCTAGATAAAAATTAGGTTTAAAATTATCGAATGTTGAGCCAACAGCGGTCTGCCATACATAAATATCTCCATTAGAAGTTTCGAGCAGTTTTGTTGTATTGTAAAATTGTGATTTGTCATTTTTAATTTTTTCAAATTTAAATAGCCATTCATCCTTGCTGTTTTGAATTTCCCGGCAAAGTGTTACGCCTTTTGAAGTTGTTAGCCATATTTGATTTTTGCTATCCTGAAAAGTTAAAAAAGTGGCATCACCCGAAAGACCATCTTTCTCCGTTATACTGTGTAACTTTTTTCCGTCCCAAATATTGATTCCAACATCATTTAAACCAAGATATGCTGGCATATCAGCCATCGAGTAAGATATCCACACAATTCCATTTCTATCGGAAAACATTGTGGGGATGAAACTATTGGGAAGCAGAAATCCCTCATTTTCGGTAAATAATTTATAGTCCTTTGGATAGTAGATCCCAAAACCATTTAGAGTGCCCATAAGCAAACCGTCGTCAAGTTCTTTTAACGGAATACCAGTTGATGCATCGACTTTTTCCCATTTATTTTTGATTTTGGTGAAGTACTGATTCTGGTATATAGTTCCCAGGCCGCCTAATATTCTATCGGTTACAATTAAGCCCAGCAATTCGGGAAAATACTTATTACTATCTATGAACAGTGAGTTGACATAGGGCACATTAACTAATTCTTTTCCGGTATTTAAATTTTTTATCGATCCGATATTTTTAATTATATCAGAATTGATCCATCGTTTGTCTTTTAATTCAAAGATGGTATTATTTTCAGTGTTAAATACTTCTGTATTTGGGATAACTGCGGTCGCATAAATTTTATTATCATCCTGATCATAATGGACTGAATAAATTCCCATATTTTTATTTAGATATTGTTTGAGTCCCGGAAATTCGTGAAATGAATTTCCGTCGTACATCAAAACCCCCGAATTAGCAATTTCAACTTCATCACTTAAATTAATTACTCCTGTAAATGCAATCCATGTATTTCCTTTGTCATCGACTATTCTGTTGAGATCCTGATTGTGAAAGTTTGCATTTTGTAAGCTGACTCCCATTGTTTCGTCAATCCGTATAAATTTACCATTTTTATAAAGTGCGATGTAAGCAGCTTCGAATGTGTTTGTGTTTCTCCCACTTGAAGAAAAAATCAGATCACCATAAGGAGTCTCAACAAAACCGGTGGCATTGTGAAGCGGAAAGTTTGTTGAATCATACACTGTGAAGTGACCATTTTCGTATTTTGCTAATCCGCCATTAAATTCTTTATCAATATAAGGAGTCGAAGAACCAACCCATATTCTTCCTTTTGTATCAGCTTGTATAAAATTTATAGTCTGCCCATCCAAACCATTTAATTTATAGCCATCATCTTTTCCGAAGACTTTAAATCTCTCTCCATCAAAGATCACAAACTTTGTTGGCGACGCAAAGTAAAGTGTATTCAATAGTGAATCATAGTAAACAGCCTGCATTTTAGGCACGCCAAATTCTTTTCCCACTTCCTCAAATTCGTAACCATCAAATCTATAAGTGCCTTCAATACCTGATATCCAGAGATAACCGTCTTTAGTTTGAAGAATGTTAGAAAAGTTTGTTGTTGGCAGACCGTCTTTATTTGTGTACTCCACTATATCCGCATTAGCTTCGGTTTTACTTTTAGTTTGCGCATCTATACTTATGAATGATGCTGCACAAAATAGAATAACCAATAAAGGTTTTTTAATTCTCATAAACTATTTCTCATATTAATTAAAATTCTTATTTAACTTTGATTACCACAAACGTAACATCATCATCAGGCTCTTTATCATTCGCCCATTGAGATGCAGAATTCTTTAAATGATCGACTATTTCTTCGGGCTCTTTTTCTCCTACAGATTGAAACTCTGTTTTCGTTCTGTCGTATCCATACATCTCATTATTATGGTTTGTCAGTTCTGGTAAACCATCACTTGATAATAATATTGTATCTCCTGTTTGCAGTTTGCTTTCTTTAAGTGAGTAAGGAAAGTCATTCATAGCACCAAGCGGCATTCCTTTCATAAATATTTCTTCTATTGCCTTATTTTTCTTTCTGTAGATAAGTGCGGGCGGCATTGCGGCTGCTGATACAAATAACTGATCACCTTTTATCTTTAAAAGCATCAAACACATTGAGAGTTGATGAAATTTCATTCCTTTAATAACACGTGAGATTTCAGAAAATGTAGTTAAGATATCAGGATTAGGAGCGAGAATATTGAACAAGCTTTTTGTTGTAGTTACCATTGTCCCGGCTTTCATTCCGTGACCTGTTGCATCTCCAACAACAACAGTAAGTGTACCATCCATTCCAACGTGAAAATCATAATAATCCCCACCTACTTCTGTTGCTGTCTGCATATAAACTGCGATATCAAGATTGGGAAGATTAGGTAGATCTTTGGGCAGCATTGAAAGTTGAAGATCACGTGCTTCTTCAAGTTCCTTTGTTTTCCTTTCGTTCTCTGCCTCAGCTATTTGTGCACGCATCTCAGATTCTTTTATTCTAGCCCGTTCCCTTGCTTTTGCGAGCAGCCGTCTTCTCTGGAAACGATCAACACCAAATACTCCTAATACGAAAAAGATACCATAACCTACATAAGCAAAAGTTGTCTGCCACCAGGGTGGCAGAATTGTAATTTTTATTTTTTTTATATTTTCATTCCAAATGCCATCTCCGTTACTGGCCTTTAATTCAAAAGTATAATCACCCGGCTCAAGATTTGTAAAAGAGGCAAATCCTCTATTGTCTTTTACCCAGTCGGAGTTTACTCCATCTAATTTGTAGAAAATTTTATTTCTTGAGGGGTGAGCAAAATGGATCGCAGCAAATTCAATTGAAATATCATTTTGATTATAAGGAAGAATTATGTTTTCCATTCTGTTTAACTCATTAGAAGAAAATGATTCGTTTTCTTCCAAATAATCTGTTTGGAAACCAACGTTAAATTCCGTAATTGCAATTAATGGTGGAATTCTATTTGTACGACCCGGATAGAAACTATTAAATCCATTGTTGCCACCGAAGTATAGCTCGCCACTTTTAGATTTATGTGCCGCAAAAGAGAATTGAAAACCCTGTAATCCATCTTGAGTAGTAAAGTTTAATATTGAACTGATATCATTCTCTGATTCTCTGATGATTTCAGAGAGACCAACTATACTGCTCACCCAAATATTTTTGTAATTATCGAATAAAATTGCTTTTACGTTATTTGCGGGAAGACCATCCTTATCTGTGATAAATGTTAATTGTTTATTTTCGGGATTTAATTTGCCTAATCCTGATGGAGTAGTAAACCAAACAATTCCGTAATCATCTTCAACAATTTTTGTAATGTCATTCATAGGATTAGAATCTTCAGCAACTGGTTGATACTGCTCATATTGATCATTTTTAAAGTTATACTTAAACATCCCTTTATTATTCGTCCCAATCCAAATTACGTTTTCGAATATTTTACTAAATTCGATAGATAACGCAACTTCAAAAGGAGCTTCTTTCCTAACTATCTCTTTCTGTAACAGACTGTCGAACTTTTGGTATTTTTCTTCAGTAATCTCAAATAATTGAATCCCCCATAATAAGGAATCGAGTGGAGGTCTTATAGAACTACTTTCATATCCATAATAGTATCCTTGATCAGATTTGAACCTCAATTTATATTTACCCGGCTGTAATTCAAGTGTTTTTACTTGGACTCTATTTTTGAAAGCTCCTCCAAAACTAAAGGTTTTTTCTACATCCTTCATACCCCAGATTATTTTTCCGCTTTCATCCTCAATCCATCCATGATCACCCCAGGTTTCTATATCAAACCCTACACGCCCTTCACCCAGACAAACAGCTAAAGTTTTTGTTGTTCTTTTTATTTCAAATTCTTCTGTTAAATTTTCCAGGTTCCCGACTCTTAAAATTGATTTCATAGGATGAGAAGTTTGAACTACTTTTAGCATTTCATCAATAAGTTGTTGATCATATCGGCGGTTCATAACATTAGGAAGTCTTTTGAGAGAACCGCTTTGAGGAATAAAAATATCAACACCATGATTTGTGGCAAGCCAGAGCTTTCCTGTTTTGTCGGGAATTATCTCATTACCAGATACAAATTCATCGTCCAATCCGAATTCACTTTCTAAATAACGGGTCACTTCTTTTGTGCCGATATCAATTTTTGATAAACTGCTATCAGTTCCAACCCATAGATTACTGGAATTATCCCAAGCCAAAGAGTGGATCATATTGCTACTCAAACTTTTCGAATTATTTTTATCATAACGAAAAAAGTCAAATTCATTTTTATTACGATTAAATCTGTACAATCCGTTGCCTGATGTTCCTATCCAAATAATGTCCTCATTATTTGGTGATGAAGTAATGGAAGATATTGCATCAATCGGGATTTGCTTAAGCTTATCATGAGGTAATTTGTAGGAATGAATGGGCTGCCTGCCCAAATCAACTTTATTTATTCCACCATCCATCGTTCCGATCCATAATTGCCCGAAACTATCTTGAAAAATTGAGGTTATCTGGTTACTGGAAATGCTGTTTGGATTTGCTTTATCATTTAAATAATAGTTAGACTCATTTAATACCGGATTATATTTAATAAGTCCGCTAGGCGTACCGATCCATAAATAACCATCATTATCTTTAAAAATTTTAGTTATAGTTTTAATAGGAAAGGATTTGGTTGAAAGAGGCACCTCCTTAAGCTGACTCGTATTATTATCAAACATTAATATTTCACCTTCACGATTACCGGAAAGCCAAAGATTTCCGAAATCATCTTCAAGAATATTGGTTGTTCCTTTTGATTTATCTTCCGGTATATTTTTTATCAATTCAAATTTCTTAATGCTTTCATTAAATTTGAATAAACCTTGTACTTGAAAACGCCCCGCAAAATCTTGCACACCATCTGCGGCAAGAATTTCCCCCCTTTGAGTTTCAATTATTGAATTAGCAAATCCCCATTCTGTACTAAATGTTGAATCAGATTTATCAATTATTCGGCTTCTTTTATTAAGCTCATCAATCAACTGCACACCAAATAAATCTGTCGTAATCCATTTACGGTTTTGCGAGTCCTCTATGATTGAAAAGATTTTGGTGGGGTTCGAATATAATTTTTCAATTAAAAATCGGATAAATTGATTTGTATTTCTATCATACTTTGCTAATACTTCAAAACCTGCAACCCAGATATTACCTTCGTGATCCTCGATCACCGAATTGATATTGTCACCAGGTATGCTGGTTGAATCGGATGGATCATGTTTATATACTTTAAAATTATAACCATCGAATCTATTTAATCCATTTTCAGTGCCTATCCATAAAAAGCCATAACTATCCTGACAGATAGAATTAACAACCGCACTTGATAATCCGTCCTTCACGGAATATTTCTCAAAATTCAAATCAGACTGGGCTAATGATAGAGTAAAAGAAATGAACGAATATAAACTTATTAGTAATAGTCTATTTATCCGTTTATTAAACAGATTTATA
>JBATTD010000533.1:0-2774 GCA_049670345.1 Ignavibacteriaceae bacterium | reverse complement strand
CTTTTGCGGAGCACTTGAAAGACTTACCATTTACGGTTATAAAATTATTATCAACTGCTAATTCGTTTAGTATTTCTGTGTGGAAGTTGGGATGTGAAATACCTAGTTCCTTTAGAGAATCTTCTATTCCTTTCCTTACTTGTTGTGATTCTGTTTTTCTTTTCTCTGATATACTTTTTGCAAGTTTACCTGCATCAATTCTAATTGAGTTTAGTTTATTGTTTAGTTCTGTTATTCTTTCAGAAAAATTATCTGCAAGCTCAAACTCTTCACCAATTTTTTTACGATGCTCTAAAACGTATTTAACCGTACCGCCGTATTTTTTCTTAAGCATATTTATTGCACCAAGCCGCTCACGAACCTCCTCAATATGTTCCGGTTCCAGATCAATTTTAGATTTGTAACTTCTAATAAAAGAAGAAATATCATTTATCAGCGCCAGCATTGTCTCAGCTTCATTCGATGATTCGGTAAATGATTTATCAATCTCTGCAAGTTTGCTCAAATCATTTTTTACGTTTACAATTAAATCGTGAACCGATTTATCAGCTTCATAAAGAATCTGGTAAACTTTGGACGATAGCTCTGCAAGTTTTTCTGAATTTTCAAGAATTTTCAACTCGTCATTTAATTTTTCTTCTTCTCCTTCTTCGGGAGAGACATTATCAATTTCTTTTATTTGGAATTCATAAATTTCTTTCTTTTCAATCAAAATTGCTTCACGTTCTCTAAGTGATTTAATCTCCCTTTCAGTTTGTATAAGTTCATCATATTTACTTTTGTATTTTGTTAGAAGGTCATCATAATTCCCGAATTCATCAAGATAATCTATATGAGTTTCCGTGTGCAAAAGTGATTGGTGTTCGTGCTGCCCATGCAGATCCACAAGCAGGTTGCCGATATCCTTTAATAATGAAAGTGATACGGGGCTATCATTAACAAAACAACGGTTGGTGCCTTTTAGTGAAATTTCTCTTCTAAGGATAAGCTCCGGATAGTCATCAACTTCATTTTGCTCAAGCAGACTTTTTACTTTATGATTTCCCTCAACATCAAAGATCCCTTCAACAATAGATTTGTTAGCTCCTTTACGCACTACTTCGGTTGAAGCACGCTCACCTAAAAGTAAACCCATTGAATCAATTAAGATTGATTTGCCCGCACCTGTTTCGCCGGTTATAATATTAAGTCCTTTCCCGAACTCTACATTTATTAAACCAATTAATGCGTAGTCTTTTATTTGAAGGGATTTCAGCATAAATCATTTGTCTTTTACAAAAGGAAAATTAATCTATTTAAGAGGGAAATTCAAAGGGATGCAAAATTAACATTACATCAGTTAAAAAATAATTTTTCTCTTTAGAAAATAAGCGGCACAAATTGTTTTAGCATCAATAATTTCTCCGGATCCAATTTTATTTTCAATCTCTGCAATATCAAATTCATAAATTTTCATTCCATATTCCCCTTCTTCTCTTTTATGATCGCCTTTCTTTAATTCCTGCGCAACATAAATATGAAGTGTTTCAGTACAGTAGCCGGGAGCGGTATAAATTTTTCCAACCTTATTAACCTTCGCTGCTTTATAGCCGGTTTCTTCTTTAAGTTCCCGAATGGCACAATCAAGAGGGTCCTCACCAATATCCAATTTTCCTGCTGGGAATTCCAACAACGTCGTTTGAAAAGGATAACGGAATTGGGTGACCATAACTAATTTTCCTTCATCTGTTACGGGAACCACAACCGCACCGCCTGGATGAACAGCAACTTCTCTTATACCTTTGTTCCCGCTGTCGTATTCAATCTCATCAACTTTAAGATTGAAGACTTTTCCTTCAAAAAGTATTTTACTGTTTGTTAGTTTGAAATTCATTTTTTATAAAAAAAATAATTTACCTGGGGGAGTATTAATTTTCTCAATAGCCCGGTTGATCCGTATATATAACTATTGATTTGGAAGATAAGGAATTCAGGAACGGTACCCCGCATCATAATAAGGGATCAATTCATTGCCTAAAAATTTAAGCAAGGCAGTTATTACACCGAGGTCATCCAAATATCCGAACAAAGGGGCAACGTCGGGTATCGTATCAATTGGCGAAATGAAATAAATGAGCGCTGCAATTACTATTGCTTTCCGGTGCCACGAAACAAACGAATCCTGCATATAACTGAACAATGCCATAATATCTTTTGCGAAGGAGATCTTCTTCCCTGCTTTCTCTAATTTGTACCAAAGATTTTCTTCTACATATTCTGCTCTCGGTTCATACTCATTTTTGATTTTGTCTTCGCTTTTTTCACCGAAATCCAGTTCACTCAATTCACCAAGATCATCAAAAATATTTTCATCTTCTATACTTTTATTTTCTTCGTTCATTTTATCCTCCTTCTGATCTTATCACCATGATTAACAAATTAATACGAGTGTATATTTTTTCAGATTCATTCTATTCAAAAATAGTGTATGCCTCTGCTAAAGGCAATTTAGCAATTTGTCTCCGGGAAAGCATGTTCAAACTAACCAACAGTTTAAGTATGTTTGTGCTCTTTAATAATTTTTAATTCAATGGCTGAAGATCACACAATATTTCTACCGGGTTCCGAAAAACAATTCAATCATTTAAATGCCAAAGTTTCCTTATTAGGTAAGGATATTCTAATTATCGGCTCCAATTCTGAAAAGATAGCACAAATGTTTTTAAATGCTGAAGCTAATTTTGTAACTGTAATATTAGATGAATACGATTCATTACTTAATGCAAGATATCTTC
>JBATTD010000532.1:0-1526 GCA_049670345.1 Ignavibacteriaceae bacterium | reverse complement strand
TGCTGATGATGAGATTGATTACTGGGTAGTTACCGACCTTAGCCAATGGTTAGGGAAAAAAGTTCAAATACAAACAAAGCAATTTCCGGGCACCGGTGCAGATATTCTAAATAGAATATCTTTAGAGGATGAAATACTTGATTCGGATGATCTTTATAATGAGCCACTCAGATCCCAATTTCACTTTTCTTCAAAACGCGGATGGATTAATGATCCTAATGGTCTTGTTTACTACGATGGAGAGTATCATCTTTTTTATCAGCATAATCCGTTTGGATGGGATCATAGTCGAAATGATTATAACAAGACGTGGGGTCACGCTGTAAGTACAGATCTGGTTTATTGGAAGGAACTGCCCGGTGCTGTTCATCCCGATCATCTTGGACCGATTTACTCCGGTTCCGCTGTAGTCGACCACAATAACACTACAGGATTTCAGACCGGAAATAAAAAACCAATAGTGTGTATATTCACATCAGCGGGGGGGAGAACTCCCTGGTCAATAAACAAAAAGTTCACACAATCCTTGTCATACAGCAACGACAGAGGACGGACATTTATCAAGTACGAAGGTAATCCGGTTCTGGAGAACCTTGACTATATCAACCGTGATCCTAAAGCCATATGGCATGAACCAACCGGTCAATGGGTGATAGTACTGCATTTTGATGAACGTGCGATGGCATTTTTTACATCGAAGGACTTGAAGAACTGGAAACTTCAGAGTGAATTCGAAACCAATACTTTGGTTGACTGTCCTGAACTCTTTCAATTGCCAATCGATGGTAATAATCGCAACAAGAAATGGATACCTTATGGCGGATTAGGTAATTATATAATAGGTGAGTTCAATGGAAAGGAATTCGTTCCAGAGACACAAGAAATACAGTACAGTTACGGGGATTGTTTTTATGCATCTCAAACTTTCAACAATATGCCTGAGGAAGAAGGACGCCGTGTTCAAATGGCGTGGGGTGTTATTCCCACATCGGGAATGCCATTCAACATGATTTTATTATTTCCCGTTGAGTTAACCTTACGGGATACAGAAGATGGAATTCGTATGTATGCTTATCCTGTTGAAGAGATAAAAAATCTTTATACAAAAGAATATAATTGGAATGATTTACGACTCAAGCAGGGAGAAAATATTATTTCTGATATTGATGGCGAGTTGCTCGATGTTAAGGTCGAATTTCAGAGTGATGAAGCTGAGGAATTTGGATTTATTTTTAATGATATGGAGATTGTCTACAATACTAATGACAAGGAGTTGAAATGTGCAGAGGAAATTGCACCACTGAAACCAATTGACGGGAGGATAAGACTTCGTATACTGGTTGATAAAGTTTCTATTGAGATATTTGCCAACGATGGGAGAATATATATGCCTATAAGATCTCTCCCGCAAGGGAACGAAAGAGGTGTCGAAATATTTACCAAGGGCGGGGATATTACTGTTAATTCACTTGTAATAAATGAACTAAAATCTATTTGGAAATAGAGAGTGTAAAATGATTCGGATA
>JBATTD010000531.1:0-4442 GCA_049670345.1 Ignavibacteriaceae bacterium | reverse complement strand
GCCGGACTGATAAAATGAACTGCGACGGTGATTGGCTAGTTAAGGCAAGTAATTTTCTATATAGCTGTGATTGACTTAAGTACATTTCTCTTGATAAATCATCAACTGTAAAAAGATAATTCTGCATATTTTTTTCAATTAATCCCATTATTTTATTTAGGAAATTCTCATCTACAGAATTTGTCGTAATCTCACTTGGTTTTATTATTACCTTTTCCTTCAACCCTTTACGTAACCTCTCACGTGATTCTATTAAATTTTTTGCACGGGCGAGAAGTTCTTCCGTATTAAACGGTTTAGTAATATAATCATCCGCACCTATATCTAATCCTTTAATTTTATCGGCCATTTCTGCTCTGGCAGTTAAGAGTATCACAGGAATATGACTCGTTTTTTCGTCCGATTTCAACATTTCACATCCTTCATAACCGCTTTTCCCGGGCATCATAATGTCACTAATCACAAGATCCGGAATAATAGAAAACGCTTTTTGCAGACCGATCTCCATGTTTTCAGCTTTTATAATTCTGTAGTATTGATCAAGGCATCTCTCCATATAATCGAGTAAATCTTTGTTATCTTCAATAACAAGAATAACTTTTTCATCAATACCAATTATTGTTTCATCTTTAATTAAATAATCTTCTTCTTGTTGTGCTAATTTGTGTTTATCATTATCGGGAACATTTGCTGGTAATTTTTTAGATAATGTAAACTTAGATTTATCAACAATTTCATTTTCTATAAAACAATCATCGCCAATAGGCAAAAACACACTAAAAGTTGTTCCTTTTCCCTGTTCACTAGCAACATTTATTTTCCCATCATGAAGTGATACTATTTTTTTGCAAATAGCTAAACCCAATCCTGTTGATTGTTCGCCCGCAGTTGGCTGAGTGCTTATTTTAACATTTGAAAACAGATTAAACAGAAATTTCATTTCCTCTTCTTTAATGCCGGGTCCTTCATCAGAAATTTCAATCAATACGAAATTATCTTCTTTTTTTAAATAAACCGTGATATTAGTGTTGGACTTGGAATATTTAATCGCATTGTCTAATAAATTTGATGTTACCTCATTAAATCTTTCCTTGTCAAAACAAACCGATAAATTAATAATTGTTGTCTTAAAATTTATTTTAATGTTTTTACTCTTGGCAGTCATTTCGAAATTATTAATTTCATTTTTTAGGAATGACACAATATCATTTTTGCCTTTATTTATAATTAATGTGCCTTTGTCGATACTGTTGATATTTAATAACCGATTTATTACATCAAGCATGTGTCGTGTCCGTTCGCCGATGATTGACAACATTTCTTTTCCATTCTCTGGGTTAATTGCATCGTACATCTGAAGCATCTGGGTATAACCTTGAATTGTAGTCAGCGGATTGCGAAGCTCATGTGCGGCTATACCTAGCAGAGCATCTCTTTCATTTTCCACTTCCCATTTTTCCAGTGCGTTAGCTACGGCACGTGTGAGTTCATATTGATCAAGATGATCTTTAGGGATATAGTCAGCTGCACCATTCTTCATCGCTTCAACTGCTAATTTCTCATCACCTCTGCCAGTGAGCATAATGACTGGCGCAAAATTAATTTCACGGATTTCTTTCAACCACTCAATCCCTGATTTTCCTGGCATCTGGTAATCCATAAATATAAGATTTATTTTATTCCTGTTTTCCTTAATAATAGATTCTATCTCTTCCGCAGTAGTTGCCTGGAGAACTGAAAATTCCTGTGTCAATACTTGTTTTAAATGTGATTTTAAAATTTTTATATCCCCGGGATCATCGTCACAAACTAATATCGATAACGAATTGTTTATATAATCCATTATTCTCAATCCTAATTTTCGTTAAAAAAATTACTGCTATTCAACCATGGTCGTTTGGAACATGCCTGCTTGTCCCTTTGTCGGTAAGATACAGCTTTCGAACCAGTAACTTAATATGCTATTAATTTTGAGTTCAAACTCGTTGATCGTTGTAGGTTTTCTGAAATACCCACAAGCGAAATTTTCATAACAATTGTTTACATCGGTCTCAGCGTTTGAAGTTGTGAGAATGACTACAGGAATCTTCTTGATATTTTCTGATGATTTAATGTACTTTAGCACACGGAGACCATTTATTTTAGGTAAATTTAGATCAAGAAGGATCAAATCGGGTATAGCCGTATTGGGGTTGTTCTTTTTTTGTACCTTAAAATATTCGATTACTTCTTCCCCATCCGGTAATACCAAAATTTTAATGTTTGGATTAAATTTCATGATTGATCTTTTAATTAATTTTTGATCACCCAAATCATCTTCTATTAACAAAATTATTTTTTCTTTAGCTTGTGTCAATTGTGCTCACCTCTGCATCCAATAATGTAACCCAGAATTTTGATCCCCTGCCTTCCTCAGACTCGACTCCAATTTCACCCTCATGTATGGCAACAATTTTCTTACAAATAGATAGCCCAATTCCGCTTCCCGAATACTGAGTTCGATTATGAAGTCGTTTGAACATTTCAAAAATCTTAGAATGATAAGATGGATTAATACCAATTCCGTTATCCTCTATTTCAATTCTTATCATTTTTTGTTGTTTCTGAGATCTTAACCTAATCATAGGAATAGTATTGAGTTTTCTGTATTTGATTGCATTATTAATTAAATTTTGAAATAATTGTTTTACTTGAGTTGGCCCCCCCCTAACAATCCCCAAAGGAGCTTCTAAAATTATTTTAGCCTGCGATTCTTCAATCAATGTAGCAAGTTCAAAATCAATGAGGTCCGAAAATACTTCATCAAGATTTATTTCCTGAAGAGCAATAACCTGCGAAGTTAATCTTGAATAAGAAAGCAGATCATCAATCATCTGTTGCATTCTCTTAGCACCGTCAATCATGAAATACAGATTCTCTCGATCATCTTCATCCATCTTGTCAGTAAGGGTTTCTTTCAGGATACTTCCAAATGAAGATATTTTACGCAGAGGTTCTCTCAAATCATGTGATGCAATATTGGCAAATTCACTCAATGCATCGTTTGATTGTTTCAATTTCTGAATTAACGTTTTTCGCTCCGAAATGTCATGTACAGCTGCAGTAAAAAATAACTTGTTTTCAATGATAGTTTCCATAATTGTCAACTCAATAGGAAATAAACTTCCATCTTTTCTGAGCCCTTCTAGTTCAAGTTTTTTACCTAGAACATTTGGGACTCTAGTTTCTTTATATCTTTTCATTCCAGCATGGTGGTTTTTTCGAAAATGCGGGGGCATGAGTTTCACTATATCCGCACCTATCAATTCATCCCTGCTGTAACCCCATATTTTTTCAACTTCCTCATTTGCCATGACAATTTCACTATTTTCGTTAATGGTGATAATTCCTTGACCAACTGTACTTAGAACTGCATTTAATTTTTTTTCGCTCTCACGAGTTTTTTGAAGTGAAATAGTAAGCATAATTTTATTGGCTGCTAATGAAGCAATTGCTTCTAAAATTTGTAAATGGTATTCTTTATAAAAATACTTTTGCGAATGTTCTGAATCGATGATACCAATCACTTTATTTTCATAGACAACGGGTATTGTAATTTCTGATCCACGAGCAGCATCATCTCTAATGTATCGCTCATCTAAAGTTACATCGTCTATGATCTCTGACTTGCCATTTCTGGCTACTGAGCCAACAAGTCCTTCGCCCATGGGAATTTCAATGGGATTCAAAATTTGATAATTTTGTTCTTTATTGGAACCGTAGGCCGCAGATTGTATTAATTTTGTTCGATCATCATTAACCAGATAGATAACACAATCTTCAAAATCCATTTTCGATATGCAGATATTGGTTATGTCCCTCAAAATATCATTAACTGAATTCGATCCTGTTAATGATGTGGCAAAATAGTTAATAATTCTTTGATTTTGTTCACTTCTAACAACTTGATTGAGTGTTTTTTTACGTTCGGTTACATCTCTCATAGTTCCCACAAGCTTATCTGCTTTACCATTTCTGTCTCTTACTAGCCTTACTGATATTGAGCAATGAATAAGATTTCCATTTTTATGTTTTAGGCTAATCTCAAAATCACTTACTCTATCAAATTCAATTGCATTTTTTATTAGTTCATCAACAAAATCGGAGTTTAATGAATAGGAACTAAATGGTGTGCCTAGAATCTCCTCCCGATCATAACCAACAATATTTAAAACGGATGGGCTTATTTCTTTTATAATGCCTGTTTTAATATCAATTTCTGCATAAACATCTATAATGGTTTCAAAAATACTTCTGTACTTTTCTTCACTTTTTATTAGAGCAGCTTCAGCTTGTTTCCTTTCCGTAATGTCTAGAATCGCAGCTATTACTAGTTTTTCTCCAAAGTTATCAACGGGATTGAGCGCAATTTCAATTGAGAATTCGGATCCATCTTTTCGTAA
>JBATTD010000530.1:0-3222 GCA_049670345.1 Ignavibacteriaceae bacterium | reverse complement strand
GATACAGCCTCATCCTTTTTACCATCAATATCATAGAACTTAGCATCTTCGACATTATCTCTTCCTGTATGGAAGTTTTTACCAAGATTTTTAAACGGATTAGTAAAACTGCTTCCAGACGAATAGTACCTCGAGCCCATTAATTTTCGCTTAACGGGTGAGTCAATTGACTTATCGAACATAATAAAAAGAAAGCCAGCTAATGCACCACCAAGGTGAGCTAAATGTGCAACGTTGCTTCCAGCACTGTCTACGAGTAAAAACTCCAATATGACTAAAAAGCCAATTAAGTATTTAGCCCGCACGGGAATTAAAAAGTAAAGATAAATTTGTCTATCAGGGAAAAGCATCCCGAAAGCTATTAGCACACCATAAACAGCACCCGAAGCACCTATTGTAACTGCAGCACTTCCTCCCAACAACGGTGTGAAGAAAAGCTGAAGCAATCCGGCTGCAAAACCAGCAAGAAGATAGTAATAAAGAAATTTTTTCGTCCCCCATAAATTTTCTATCTCCATACCGAACATCCATAATGCGAACATATTAAAAAGAATATGACTAAAACTTCCATGCATGAACATATAAGTAAATAACTGCCAAACCTGAAAATTAAATTGTTGCCCCGCGGCATCAACTCCGGAAAGTGGATTAAGAGCAAACCATCTATTTAAAATATACCATCCCGGTAATCCTGAAATAACCACTTCAGCCAATATAATTTGGATGAAGTAAATCACGCCATTAATTATTAATAGATTTTTTATGATTGGAGGAAAAACACTAAATCCGCCAAATCCCCTTGGTCTGTAAGAACCGTTCAAAACATATCCTTTTTATTATTATTAAACATCGTTTAAAGCAGCAACTCCCGGAAGAATTTTTCCTTCAAGAAATTCGAGTGAAGCGCCGCCGCCTGTTGAAACGTGAGATACTTTATCTTCCAGCCCTACTTTGCTTATTGCCGCGGCAGAATCGCCGCCGCCAACAATGGTTACTGCACCGTTCTCAGTTGCTTTAGCAAGTGTCTGTGCAATTGCAATTGTACCTTTAGCAAAATTATCCATTTCAAAAACACCCATCGGTCCGTTCCAAACAATTGTTTTAGATTTCAACAATTCATCTCTAAACAATTTAATTGTTTCGGGTCCTATATCCAATCCCATTTTGCTGGCAGGTATATTTTTCACAGAAACGGTTTCAAACGGTGAATCATTATTAAACTCATCCGCGACAACAACATCCACCGGGAGTAATAATTTTGCCTTAGAATTTTTAAGCTTTGCAAGAATATCCTTTGCCATATCCAGTTTCTCTTCTTCCAATAAAGATTTCCCTATCTCTTTACCTTGCGCTTTCAAAAATGTAAATGCCATTCCTCCGCCAACAATAAGAGTATCAACTTTATCTATTAAATTATTTATCACATCAATCTTGCCTGAAATTTTTGCTCCACCAAGAATAGCACAATATGGTCTTTGAGGATGTGCTAATGCACTTCCAAGATAATCAAGCTCCTTTTCCATCAGATAACCAGCCGCACAGATATTAATAAATTTTGTGATGCCTTCTGTAGAAGCATGAGCGCGATGAGCACTTCCAAATGCATCGTTGATGTAAACATCACCAGGTTGTGCAAGCTGCTGTGCAAAATCAGGATCGTTTTTTGTTTCGCCTTTATGGAAGCGGACATTTTCGAGAAGCAACACATCTCCCGACTTAATAGAATTTACTGTATTCATAACCGATTCACCAATACAATCATCAGCAAACAGGACTTCCTTACCGAGACTCTTTCCTAATCTAACCGCAGCAGGTTTTAAACTAAACTCCCGTTTTCTTTCACCTTTCGGTCTTCCAAGATGGCTCATTAATATTGCTTTGCCGCCATCATTAATTATTTTATTAATGGTTGGAAGTGATGCTCTGATCCTGATATCATTTGTAATATTCTGGTTTGAATCTAGCGGAACGTTGAAATCAACTCTAACCAAAACTCTTTTATCATTCAGATCAACATTATCAATTGTTAGTTTTTTCATTTATAATAATATATCTATTATTTCTGATAATCCTGTTTTCCAAAGTTAGTATTATTAAAAGGAGGAGGAACCTTGCTTTTTAATACAAAGAAACTTAATTGTCCTTACACATTATCAATAATGTCATTCCCCTGTAAAAAAGAATGATATTAGATTTTAAATCACTACCTAATTTAATAACTAAGCAATTTTTGTAATCAGATCAACAACTCTGCAGGAGTATCCGTATTCGTTATCGTACCATCCAACAACTTTTACCAAATTACCGTTTGCCATGGTTGAAAGTGAATCAAATATATTTGAATGCGGATTACCAATTATATCCGCAGATACAATGGGATCTTCTGTATATTCGAGTATTCCTTTCATTGGACCATTAGCCGCTTCCTTAAATGCAGCATTAACCTCTTCGGCTGTCACTTCCTTTTTCAATATAGCAACTAAATCGGTAATTGAGCCATCGGGTGTGGGAACTCTTAATGCAAATCCATCGAGCATTCCGCTTAACTCGGGTATAACTTTACCAACTGCTTTAGCAGCGCCTGTGGTAGTAGGGATAATCGATACTGCAGCGGCTCTTGCTCGCCTCAAATCTTTATGCGGAAGATCTAGTACATTCTGATCATTTGTATATGAGTGAACGGTTGTCATGAATCCTTTTTCAAGACCAAAGTTATCATTTAAAACTTTTACCATGGGTGCTAAACAGTTTGTTGTACATGATGCATTTGATAAAACTTTTTCATCACCGGTTAAAACATCATCGTTTACACCAAGCACTACCATTCCATCCACTTCGCCTTTAGGAGGTACGGTAAGAATAACTTTTTTTGCACCGGCTTCAACATGTTTCATGCAAGCTTCCTGTGTTCTGAAAACGCCTGTAGATTCTATAATCACCTCTGCACCTAATTTGCCCCAATTTAATGCTGCAGGATCTTTTTCAGCAGTGATTTTAATTCTGTCACCATTTACAATTATTTCATCACCGTCAACAACAATATCGCCGTTAAATCTGCCGTGAACTGAATCGTATTTTAATAAATGTGCAAGCGTTTTTGCATCGGTAAGATCATTAATCCCAACAAAATCGAAGCCGCCTAATTCAAGACATCTTCTGAAAACTAATCTCCCGATTCTGCCAAAACCATTAATTCCAATTTTAATTGCCATTGAATATCTC
>JBATTD010000529.1:0-1553 GCA_049670345.1 Ignavibacteriaceae bacterium | reverse complement strand
CATCAGGACTTTGTATTATAGGCTTAGTAATGATTGTTGCTTTCGTGATTATGTCTTTATTTGTTAAAGGTGAAAATATAAAATGAAAAAACAAATATTCCTTGTTACATTTGTAACAATTTATTGGATTTCCTTTGGTCTTGCGCAGGAGACACCGAAGGAAACTTCAATGTCTGAACCATTTGATGAAGCAAATATCCGTTTCGAACAAAATGCTACGGATGGAGATGTGGAGGTAGTTTTTGAAATTAAAGGCGGTGATGATGGGTTAAATGAATTGACCGTAATCTCACCGGACAACCGCATTGTTATTGATTTCGCTGCACCTGATAATTCAACAATGGGGATAAGACAATTCCGTTTCGAATCGCCGGAACCGAAAGATGTTGATGCACTGAAAGCTGCTTATCCTGAAGGGGTATATAAATTAAATGGAGTAACTGAAGATGGTCAAAAATTCTCTAGCGAAGCCAAACTAAATCATATACTGCCCCCAACGGTTTCATTTCTTCAACCCAAAGCGGAAGAGGAGGGCGTGAACATTCATAATTTAGAAATGACCTGGTCACCGGTTATAAATATAGTTGCTTATATCTTAGAACTCGATCAGGAAGAGCTAGGTGTAAATATTTTAGTTAGACTTCCTGCGTTCCAAAACAGCTTTATAGTACCCGATGGCTTTCTCCAAGCCGGAGTAGAATATACTCTGTCCATTGGTACTGTAGCAGAAGACGATAATCGTTCATTTGTAGAGTCTTCGTTTAAAACAGCAGTAACGGAATAAAATATTTGTGAGACTAACTTTCAAGACAAATTTCTATTAATTGGATTGGTTAATATAATTCACTGTTTATATAATTATTTGTTCTATTTGTTTAGAGAGGAAGTTATCAATGAGATCCAGATTATTGATAGTTGCCATGCAAATAATAAGCACGGTTTTGGTGCTTCATCCAATAAACAACTTTGCACAGGAATCTTCCGAATACTTGTATGACCGCGGTACCGGAATTCCAATGTCAATATTCGGTACTTATGTTCGCCAGGGTGAATTACTGGTCTATCCCTTCTATGAATACTACTATGATAGTGATCTTGAATATGAACCATTTGAATTGGGTCACGGTTCAACTAATGAGTACCGAGGACAATACGAAGCGCATGAGTTTTTAATATTTTTGGGATACGGTATAACTGATCGGTTAGCAATTGAGTTTGAGGCAGGTGTAATTACTGCTAAGTTAAACAAATCGGAAAATGACACTTCTTCTCTCCCGTCGGAAATTACTGAATCAGGGCTTAGTGATGTGGAAGGGCAAATAAGATGGCGTTGGAACTTTGAAAGTTCGACAGCACCTGAGTTCTTTAATTATTTTGAGTATGTGTTTCCAACAGGTGAAAAGAATAGTCTGATTGGAACAAGCAACTGGGAATTCAAGCTGGGTGCCGGTGTGATTAAAGGCTTCAGCTGGGGAACAATAACAATTCGTCTCGCTTTGGATTATGATACCGGTGAGAAGCAAGTCGAGCCAGGTGAATATGCTCTAGAATAT
>JBATTD010000528.1:0-3003 GCA_049670345.1 Ignavibacteriaceae bacterium | reverse complement strand
CAATGAGACCCTTTCCAAAATTGTATACGAAATTGGAATGAGCATAGCAAGGCAGGGTATAAATAAACTTGTTATTATTAACGGACACGGGGATAATGCTCCCACCCTTAATTTTGCTGCACAAATGATAAATCGTGATGCAAAAATATTTGTGGCTGTTGATACCGGTGAAACAAGCGATGTGGATCTGGATAACATTTCCAGCACCCCTAACGATGTACACGCCGGTGAAATTGAAACAAGCACAACACTGGCAGTACGCCCAAATCTGGTTAAAATGGATAAAGCACAAAAGACCGTTCTTAAATTTTCAAGCAGGTATTTAAATTTTTCTTCTTTACGTGGCGTTCCCTGGTACGCCAGGACAAAAAAAATATCCGATACCGGTATAATGGGTGATCCAACTAAGGCCAGTATTAAAAAAGGCAAAAAAATATGGAATATTATGATAGCTCATCTTGTTGCTTTTGTAGAAGATTTAAAATCGATGAGTCTTGAAGAAATTCATCAGAAGAAATATTAAGAATAGCTAACAGTAAGATGAAAATTAAAAGGTTCGAATTTTTCCCTGTAACAATGCAGTTGAAAGAGCCGTACACGATAGCTTACGAAACTTTGGATAAAACTTCCAATATGTTCTGCAGGTTGACTACTGATCAAAATATAATAGGTATTGGTGTTGCAGCTCCCGATCCC
This sequence comes from Ignavibacteriaceae bacterium, assembly GCA_049670345.1. Classification (GTDB taxonomy): domain Bacteria; phylum Bacteroidota; class Ignavibacteria; order Ignavibacteriales; family Ignavibacteriaceae; genus BMS3ABIN03. The sequence continues at coordinate 2,307 of JBATTD010000528.1, read as the reverse complement.
GGAGTTACGGGTGAATCGATTGATACTGTTGAAGAAGATTGCAGGACAGTAATAGAACAATATATAAAGGGAAAAGATCCTTTAAGAATTGCAAAAATTATTTCCGAACTTAGACCGCATTTACAAAAACATCCCTCAGCATTAGCTATGATCGATATGGCGCTGTACGATATTCTTGGTAAAAAATCGGGATTGCCGGTTTACAAAATACTAGGTGGATTCAGAACAAAAATAGCAACCAGCATAACAGTTGGTATTCTTCCTTTAAATGAGACCTTAGAAAGGTGTAAAATATTTCTAGCAGATGGTTTCAAAATAATAAAAGTTAAAGGGGGTCTGAGCGTTGATGAAGATATTGAAAAGATAATTAAAATTAGAGAAACTGTTGGGAAAAATATTGCACTCCGTTTTGATGCGAACCAGGGATATACTGTAGAACAATCCCGGCGATTTGTTGAAGAGACTTATAAAGCCAAATTGGAATTAATTGAGCAGCCTACACCGCGCAATGAACTGGAATTGCTCGGAAAAGTTACCGATAGTGTGTCAATTCCTGTTATGGCAGATGAGAGCTTAATGAATTTGCGGGATGCATTTAAGCTCGCACGAAAGGAATTGGTGGATACGGTAAATATTAAGTTGATGAAAGTAGGGGGTATTTACGAGGCGCTTCATATAAATTCAGTGGCAAAGGCTGCAAATCTTGAAGTTATGATTGGTTGTATGGATGAAGCAGCACTTGGAATAGCAGCTGGTCTTCATTTTGCCTTGGCCCGCCCAAATGTTGAGTATGCTGATCTTGACGGTCATCTCGATTTAATAGATGATCCAACCTCTGGAGCAGTAATATTAAAGGACGGTTATTTATATACTACTGAACAACCCGGTTTGGGATTCAGTTCGGTAGAGATTTAAATTTAAATGTTACTGATTTAATATATATTTAAACTAAATATCGGAATCAATAAAAAATTACCTATCCAATCGATAAAGCAATGAGAACAATATTAAGCTTTGGCGCAGGATCAAAAGAATTATTGAATAGTCAATTAAATTAACTTTATTGTAGAAATGATTTTTACAAAACTTTTAGCAGATATTCCTGTTGATCCTTTATTATCCAAATTTGTGATAATAATCATGGTGATTATCCTAATTGGTTATGTGCTACGTTTATTAAAGCAGCCCTATATAATAGCATATATAATTGTTGGAATAATTATTGGACCTCGTGGTTTTGAACTTTTTACAGATGAAAAGCTAATCTCAAACTTAGGCTCTTTTGGTCTTGTGCTATTATTATTCTTCGTTGGAATGGAAATTTCTCTTCCCAAGCTAATCTCTATGTGGAAAATTTCCATTATAGGAACACTTTTGCAAATAATTTTAAGCATCCTTGCTGTTTGGGTTGTGGGTCTCTTCTTCGGGTGGGAATTAAATCGGATTGTATTAATTGGTTTTGTCATCAGCTTAAGCAGTACGGCTGTGGTCATAAAATTACTTCAAGAAAGAGGAGAACTAAATACACGGGCAGGTCAAAATGTTGTTGCAATTCTATTAGCGCAGGATGTTTTTGTTATAATTATGCTAATAGTAATCTACTACTTAGGAGGAAAAGGATTAGACATTCCTATTTTAATTAAACAATTAATTGGGGCAATGTTAATTATTGGAATAATTATTTGGCTGATAAAATATAAGAGAATTAAGCTCCCATTTAACAATGTTATAGCCCATGATCATGAGATGCAGGTTTTCGTAGCTTTTATTCTATGTTTCGGATTCTCAATACTGATCGCATTTTTTAATCTTTCATCTGCGCTAGGAGCGTTTGTTGCAGGACTTATCGTGTCTACATCAAAGTCAACTGAATGGGTGCATAGAAGTTTACATTCTTTCAGAATTATGTTTCTCGCTCTGTTTTTCGTTTCCATTGGAATGCTGATCGATACTCAATTTATATGGGACAATATAGTTGAACTATCATTACTTGTAGGGTTGGTCTTTTTAACCAATAGTCTTATTAATGCTTTTATCCTAAAATTATTAAAGGAAAGCTGGAAAGAAAGTTTTTATGCGGGTGTGTTGTTATCTCAAATAGGGGAATTTAGCTTTATACTGGCTGCAACTGGATATTACTCAAATATGATAAACCTATATGGTTACCAACTATCTATAAGTTTGATATCTTTAACATTGTTACTAAGTCCGTTCTGGATATTTTTAGGAGACCGATTAATACTAAAAATTAAAAATAACAAACTAAGATAGTCTTAATGAACAATGCTTACTATCGAACCACTATAC
>JBATTD010000527.1:0-10245 GCA_049670345.1 Ignavibacteriaceae bacterium | reverse complement strand
TTTATCGGCAACCTGTAAGGTTGTTTGATAATGGATTAGTTCTCCAAATTGCCTGCAATTTAAAGCCTTCATCCTGAAGGCTTTTTTATTACATAAGACTTAATGTGATACTTTAATTCATACCGTAAACTCTTTTATATAAATGAGGAAAGTTATATCTTCCATCTGTAAATAATTAGATTTTAACAGTATAGTGCTTTCTCAATATTTTCATATTGTAAGAAAATTAGATGTTTAGAAAACTTATTATCCTTTTCCTTCTTTTTTATTCATTGTGTGCAGGTCAGGAAATTTCCAATATCAGCGTTATCGAAAAAAATAAAGAATATCTTGTACCATCATACAATTTTCAGGGTTCTATTTACATATCTTTATCACGATTAGGAGACGTTCTCGGGTATAAATCTATTTATAATGAGAACGGTGAGAAGTTAACAGTTTATTTTCAAGATTTTGAACTCGATGCTATAGCAAGTAATCCCTACCTATTAATAAAAGGAAAAAGCACAAATAATATTGAAATATTTCAATTGCCTACGTCCATTCATTTTAATAAGAATGAAGCTTTTATTCCGTTTAAAACAACTGTCAATCTCCTAAGTACTTTATCCGGAAAAGAAATTATAATTCTTAGCCCCAACAAATTATTTATTACTGGAAATTTAGCAAAAGAAAAAAACAAGCTTTTTTCGGTCAAACTATCAAATGATGAGTTGGACACATTTCTTCAAATTAAGATGTTGAAACGTGCTAAGTATTCAATCAGGAGAAATCGGGAAAATGAATTCTATATATTTTTTAGGAATACTTCGATTGATCTGGAGGATGATAAAGCGTTTTCTCTTCAAAGTAATGTCGAAGATATTGATCTAGTTTCAAACAAGGAAGATGCAATTATAAAAATAAAATTTGATTCAAGTGCAGTTGCTTATGAAATTATTGAAGCTAAAAATAATAATGAATTTATCTTACATTTTTTTTATAGAGAAGAATCTGAATGGTATGAAAAAGAAAGTGAACATTTCAGATTGATTTATAGGGAAAGTCACGCACATTTGGCCAATCACATTTTAAGCAGCGCTGAGAACTCACTCAAACGGTTAATGCCAATATTTGATTATAAACCGAAGGAGAAAATAATAATAAATACTTATGATGTTAGCGACTACGGATTTGGAGCAACGACAAATGTTCCTCAGAATTACATTCGATTGGAAATCGAAGCATTTGAGCCTGGCTATGAAGCAGTTCCTTACAACGAAAGGATCCAATGGCTTCTTAGCCATGAGTTGGTTCATATTGTAGTAAACGATGAGGAATCTGATCTGGAAACAGTAGCGAGAGATTTATTCCGAAAGGTCCCTCCTGAAAAAACCCAGCCAATTACGGCAATTTATAGCGTACTCGGAAACTTTACTCGTTACACTCCGCGTTGGTATCAGGAAGGAATTGCAGTATTTATGGAAACATGGTTGAGCGGAGGTTACGGCAGAACTTTAGGCAGTTTCGATGAAATGTATTTCAGATCATTAATACTTGAAGGTAAAAAATTTCCATCACATTGGGATATTGTAACTATTCTTTCTCACAATTCGATTTTTCTTGAGAACATCTTTTATTATTATGGAGCGCGATTCGTATCTTACTTAGCAATTCAATACGGTGTTGATAAACTAATCGATTGGTTTAAAACATACCCAAATCAAAATTTAGTCGGTTTCATCGGAAAATTCATTGATGTTTTTGGAGAAGATTTTTATAGTGCATGGAAAGAGTTTGCCCAAGCAGAAAAAATATTTCAAGAAAAAAACATAGAAATTCTTAAATCATCACAACTAACTAAAGTTAATAAGCTTAGTAAAAATACTTTTGGTTGGGTTACACAGCCGTACTATGATTCGCAAACATTATCAATTATTTACGGTTACCATCGATCATCTCATTTAGCCACATTGCAAAAATTTCACTTACTTACGCGCAATTCGGAAGATTTAACATCTCTACCAACCCCGAGTATGTTTCAGGTAGCATCTACTGCGTTTGATGCGAGCAATAACCTTTTCTTCTATACCACTAACAATAATAAGCTGTACCGAGATGTTTGGGTGGTAGATATGCTGACAAAGGAGGAAAAAATAATTTTCCCTGATAGCAGAATTGGTAATATAACAATTAGTACAAGCACACACGATCTGTGGGGAGTTCAACAGCAAGGTGGTTTGTCGACATTAGTTGTTTCGCCATATCCATATCAGGAGATTAAACCAATATTTTCTTTTGACTTCGGCGAAGAGTTATCTCATTTGGCTGTTTCTAAATCAGGCGAAAAACTTGCTGCGGTATTACATCAGGCAAACGGTCAGCAATCTATCCTTCTATTTGATATTGATGGATCATTATATGATGAATCAATATCTTTTAAAATATTAACATCAGATGGATCTCCGGAGAATCCTTCCTGGAGTGAAGATGGTAAGACGATTTATTGGAACGCTTATACTAACGGTGTATCGAATATATATCGTTATAATTTTAGTGATTCGACCACAACAGCCCTAACAAATTGTTTAACCGGATTATTCAAACCTATTGAGATTAGCCCGGATTCTGTTTTTGCTTTTGAATTCAATACCTATGGTTTTCTTCCGGTAATGATAGCAAATGAACCTGCAGTTTATTTGCCCGCAATTCAGTATTACGGACAAAGGATAATGAATAAAAATCCAAAAGTGTACGACTGGGTTTTAAAGGATGCTGCAAAAATAGTTGATGAAAAAAGTTTTACAAAAGAAGAGACTTATAACGGTTTCAAAAATCTACACATACATTCCCTAGTTCCGGTAGTAAGCGGTTTTCAAAGCCAGGTTGTATTTGGATTTTTTACTCGTATTTCCGATCCATTACTTTTACATGATTTTTATATGGAATTTGGAATTTCTCCTTTAAATGAAACTCCGAGTTCTCCTTTCTGGCATTTACGGTTTAAGTACGATTTCAAACAAAGATTCTATATCGAATATTCTTTGAATGGCCCAGATTTCTTTGACCTTTTCAATTCCCGCAAAAGAGGAATGACCGGATCACAATTTAAATTTGGGCACACCCATTATTGGTTGTACGATCAACCACATACTATTAAACAGGAAGCATCTATTTCATTTTTTACAGGCGTTGAATTTATTAATGATAACCTTGTAAGAGTTTCGGAGCCGGATTTTGGTGTTGCCGTATATAATTTGACTTCGAAAAATCTTAGGCGAACAATAGGGAGTTCCGATTATGAACAAGGCGATCAAGTTTCTTTCACACTTACATTGTATGGCACTAATTTTTATGAAAATGTGGAAGCTCTATTAAATGGTTATTTAGATTACGAAAGATATACGTTATGGATTGCAGACCACAATGTCGCTCATTTAAAATTAGCAGGTGGATATGCGATCGATAATGATGAAGTTATTCAGGGAAGATTTTATTTTGGAGGATTTGGTAACAGAGAGGTGGATAATGGACCCGTAAGGCAGTTCAGACAAGTTTTCAGGTTTCCCGGAATTCCCATTTATAGTATGATGACGACCAAATTCCTTAAATTAATGTTCGAAAACGCATTTCCCCCTTTAAGGGTTAGCGGTTGGGCGCTAGGTAATCAAGTTATAAACCACTTTGATTTTTCGATTTATTCGCAATCATTAGTAACCGAATCTGAATTTGGAAACTATTGGATAGATATTGGTGCACAATTAGATATTAAATTCAAACATTGGTATAATTTGGAAACGACGTTTTCAGCAGGTGTTTCGAAAGCGTGGTCGGAAGAAATCACAGATTGGCAATGGTTTTTATCACTTAAATTGCTAAAAAATTAAAATATAAGCTCGGAATAGATTTTGTACTTTAATTAAATTCAGTACTATTTTTAGAAACTAAAAAAGTTATATTTATCTGGGATAATAATGAAATTCTCAGAATTCAAAAAAAATATCGATGCTGGTCTTAAAGCCACTCTTGGAAATGAGGAAACATCCGAGCGGGTCAAGAATCTTGAGGCAATTCTCAACATTCTAAACACCATAAACCGCTCTCTTATTCTTGATGATGTGCTTGAGTTAGTACTCAAAAATGCAATAAGACTTACAAATTCAGAGCGTGGTTTTATTGTGTTAAAGAACGAAGAAGATAATCTAGAGTATAAGCTGGGATTAGATTCCGAAAAAAATGAACTGCCCGAAGAATCTTTCAATATAAGTAATACAGTTATTAATGATGTGTTTCTTACCGGACAGTCAATTTTTCTGGAAGGTGCACAAAGTGATACAAATTATGATCCTTCGAAAAGTATTTTACGATTAGACCTTCAAACCATACTTTGCTCTCCGCTAATTACAAATGGAAAAAAAATAGGAGTAATTTATGTTGATAGTAAACACCTTCAAAAAATTAAGGTTCGTGAAATAACCGGAACATTTGAAATACTTGCCGGTCAGGCAGCTGCTGCTATCAGAAACGCACAGCTGTACAACGGGCAGGTTGCAGCAAATAGCGCTTTACAAGAAGCAAATGCTCATCTTATTCAAGCAGAACGTAAAACATTAAAATCGAGTATTGATGCAGAAATCGGTCAATCACTTCAGGGACTTGTACACCTTGCTCTGCTTGAGAATGAAAGTCTTATGCGGACAATTGAAAAATCCCAAAAGGAATATGAATTTGAAAGCAACTCAAATGGAAACAATACGCTTGTTCTCGATAGATTAAAATTAAAATCCAAGGTTGCTATTGATAGTATCAGAAATATTCAGAAATATGCACAGGTGTTATTAGAGACTTCTCTTCTCAATCTGAATAAAGACAGCGGCGACATTAACCGAACAATTCAATCGGTAATTAAATATCTATCTCCAATGAAAAAGTTTTATTTAGTTATTTTTAATACCGAGTTAAATAATTTACCGAACTGTAATTTTGATTCAGAACAAATACAACATTTTCTGGTTCATTTATTTACAAACGTAGCAGAGGCAAAACGAGATGCCACTATAAGTATAAAATCTGATTTTGAAAAGGATAAAATAACTTTGAAAATTAATGATGATGGTCCCGGTTTCCCTTCTAAAATATTGAAAGATCCTTTTGGCTCGGCTATGGATAGGAAAGGGAGTTACGGTTTATATCTTTGCAAAAGTATTATTGATAGACATAATGGGACAATGGAATTAGAGAATTCAAAAGAAGGCGGTGCACTCATAACAATCACTTTACCGTCAGTTTAAAAATGTCAGAGTCACTATTAAAATATTTTAGCTTAATGTATGATTCAATTCGTTTTCCTATTCAGGTGGTGAATAAAGAGGGTTACGTTGTTTATGTGAATGAACTATTTACAATTCAATGGGGTTACTCTCTTTCGGAAATTAAAGAATACAATATTTTTCAAGATAACGAATTAGTAAAGAAAGGTGCTGTGCAATTAATTAAAGAGGCATTTGAAAATCAAAAATATTCAGCGTTTGATAATTATGTTGATTCACTCCTTATAAACAGAGAGTTTGCAGTGCCCCTGCTGCGTACAAGTATCTTTTCCATTACTTTTAACGATGAAAGCTACGCAGTTCTTCTTCACGAAGATCAAACAGAACAAGTACTGGCAGAAGAAGAAGTAAAAAAAGCGAGAGATATGGGCAAAGAAGCCGAGAGATTAAAAGATACTTTTCTAACCGTGCTGTCGCACGAATTAAGAACACCGCTGAACATAATATTAGGTTATTCAACAATAATAAGAGAAAATCTTAGAGATAAATTTAATGCAGAAGAAAAAGTATACCTTGATAATCTATATGCAGGAAGTTCCAGGTTATTTAAAAGTATAACACAAATGCTCGAGTTTGCACACATTGAAGCCGGTAATTATAAAATGAGTATTGATTCCTATAATCTGTGTGAAGTAGTACAAAACTGTATTGTTACTAACAATCAAAATGCAATTGATAAAAATCTGGAAATTAAAGCTAATTTGGAGAAGCAAAAAATATATGTGGATATGGATATGCACTGCACTGAAGCGGCGATAAATAATCTTTTGGATAATGCAATAAAGTTTACGCGACATGGCTTTATCGATGTTGAGATAAGTTTAATGGAAGACAGAGGTTTAGCAACCTGTAAAATAAAAGATACTGGAATAGGTATTTCCTCTCAGTATTTAGAACACTTGCACCAACCGTTTAGCCAGGAGGATTTGAACATCGGCAGGAACTATGAGGGTAATGGATTAGGATTAGCCCTTTCCAAAAAATATGTAGAAAAAATGGGCGGCTCTATTTTGGTTGATAGTATTAAAGGGGTCGGAACAACACTTACGGTTACTCTTCCATTATCAAAAGATCAATTCCATGAACCACCTTCTATGGAGGGAGTTGATTTCAATAAAATATATATGTTTGATGATACCCAGGAATCGTATAATTTGATAAAAGTGTTCCTCAGAGATAGATATGAATTTGAAAATCATAATATTGATAATTACGATATTGACTTTGTTAAAGAAGATTATTTTTCAATAATTATATTGGATGTACCTAAAAATTTGTGGGATAAATGTCTTGAGATGGTAAGAGAAATCAAAGACAACGACCCCTTTAAGCGACCTGTGCTTGTTTTATCGAGTGAGTTTATGCACGACAAGATAGCCAAGTTTTATCAATCAGGTGCTGATAAGTTTTTGGTAAAACCGTTTTCGAAAAATGATCTTCTTGTATCAATAGAAAAAATCACAGCTTAACTATTTATTTGCCATTCTCTATTTAACTAAGTGTTGTTTAATTAATCACTGTGTGTTTATTGAATCTTAACGAATTAAAAAAGACTATTAGAGCAAATGCTAATAAGGATCATGCTAAAACAATGCAATGGTTCTTTAAAACAGGCAAGGGGGAATATGGGGAAGGAGATAAATTTGTTGGAATTAAAGTACCTGTACAAAGAAAGATTTCCAGACAATTCGGGGAATTGGATTTAGAAGATTTACAAACACTACTCAATTCCATTATACATGAAGAACGATTAATTTCACTCTTGATTCTTGTTGCTAAGTATGAAAAAGCTGATGAGAAAGTAAAAGAAAAAATTTATCATTTCTATAAAAAAAACAGAAGAAAAATTAATAGCTGGGATTTAGTAGACCTGTCTGCTCCAAAAATTATTGGAATACATTTATTAAATTGTGATAAACAAATATTGTATAAATATGCTCATTCAAATAACCTTTGGGAAAAGCGAATCTCTATTATATCAACATACAGCTTCATTAAAAATCATGATTTCAAAACCACATTAGAAATATCGGATATACTATTAAATGATGATCATGATTTGATCCATAAAGCTGTGGGATGGATGCTTAGAGAAGTGGGAAAACAGGATCCGAAAACACTAGAGAAATTTCTTAAACCACGATATAATAAAATGCCGAGAACAATGCTTCGATATTCAATTGAAAAATTTCCTGAGAAAAAGAGAAAAAAATATTTAAAAGGAAAAATTTAAATTAAATATGAAACAAAGAGAAAATATTTCATCAGGAGCAATTTGGGAAGATAAGGTTGGCTATTCACGTGCGGTAAAAGTTGATGATTTAATTGAAATATCTGGAACAACTGCTGTAAATGGCACTGAGATAGTTGCTGTTGGTAATCCTTATGAGCAAACTAAATTCATTATAGAAAAATTTTCTTCAGTTCTTGAAGATGCAGGCAGTTCGTTAAAAGATATAATTAGAGTTAGAATTTATGTGCGGGAGATTAATGATTGGAAAAAAGTAGGAAAAGCATTTTATGAATATTTTTATAATATAAAACCTGCCGTAACTTTAGTGGAGGTAAATTCTTTAATTGATCCACAATTACTTGTAGAGATGGAAGCTACCGCAATAATTACTGAATGAAGTAAAAAAACTTATATTTCTCTTAAGCTGTTATATTCAGCTTTTATTACCATTATTGGTGTTGAGTTCATAATACTGATGATTGGATAACCTAATAACAGATAACCAATTGGAAACCGGTTACTCATTTTGCAATAAGCCAATTCTGTTATAAATTACACCATTATTATTAAGAATTAAAAAACATAAAATACCCAATGAAACAGAGAACAAAAGACAAAGTAATCAACGGAGAATCAATTTTCTTTACAGATGAAGAGGACCCGCGCACTTATTCTCTTTCTAACCAATTTGCCGAACATATGGAATTTGAACTGGTTAAAGATAAAATAACAGCAACGGGAGACGACGCATATTTTTCCTTATCATTAGCTGTTCGTGATCGTTTGGTAAGAAAATGGCTTCGAACTCAAAATCAATATTACGAAGAAGATGTGAAAAGAGTTTACTACCTCTCTTTAGAGTATTTGATGGGAAGACTTTTAGGCAATGCACTTATAAACATGGGTCTTTACGATGAATGCTATAAAATACTTAAGAAGGACGGTTACAGCTTGGAAGAAATCAGAGATTTTGAAAAAGATATGGGTTTAGGTAATGGAGGGCTTGGTCGGCTTGCTGCTTGCTATTTAGATTCTATGGCTACTCTGGAGCTTCCTGCGTTTGGGTATGGAATCCGTTACGAATACGGAATTTTTGAGCAGGAAATTGAAAATGGTTATCAGACTGAATACGCTGATAGTTGGTTAAGCGGAGGCAACCCATGGGATATAATGAGAAGGGAACTGTCCTTCAAAGTTAAATTTTATGGTAATGTTGAACGAACCGAAAACCCGGATGGTACATATTCATTTGATTGGGTTGATACTGAAGATGTTCAGGCACTGGCTTATGATGTTCCGGTACCCGGTTATAAAAATAACACTGTAAATAATTTACGTCTCTGGCAGGCAAAAGCATCTAAAGATTTTAGTTTTAAAGATTTTAATCTTGGTAATTATGTCTCAGCTGTCGCAACTAAAAATGAATCGGAAACAATATCCAAAGTTCTTTATCCGAATGATAGTTATGTGGAAGGTAAATTCCTCCGGCTTAAACAACAATACTTTTTTGTTTCTGCAACTTTACAGGATATAATACGGAAGTATAAAGTAAGCCATGATTCCTTTGATAATTTTGCCAAGAAGACAGCTATTCAATTAAATGATACTCATCCTGTTATTGCGATACCAGAGTTAATGCGAATCTTAATTGATGAAGAAAAAATTGGATGGAATAAAGCATGGGCGATAATTTCCAAAACATTTGCTTATACAAATCATACAGTTGTTCCGGAAGCACTTGAAGAATGGTCAATTCAACTTTTCGAAGAATTACTACCGCGTCACATTCAGATAGTTTACGAAATAAACAGAAGGTTTTTAGAAAATGTTAAGAAAAACTATTCTACTGATAAAAAAATTATTTCAATACTTTCAATAATTGGCGGCGGAAACGTGAGAATGGCAAACCTTGCAATAGTTGGCAGCTTTGCTGTGAATGGTGTTGCGGCTCTTCACACTAAAATTATAAAGGAAAGAATTTTCCCGCATTTTAATAAGATATTTCCCGGCAAATTTATTAACATAACAAACGGAATAACACCAAGAAGGTGGCTTAAAACTGCTAATCCTTTTCTATCAAAATTAATATCTGAAAAAATTGGAGACGGTTGGATAAAAAACTTAGATGAACTATGCAAGTTAGAGAAGTTTATTGATGATGAAGAATTCCGCGAAAGCTGGCGCAGTTCAAAATGGCTTAATAAACAGTTGCTGATTGACTACATCGAAAAAGATCAGGATATTAAAATTAATCCCGAAGCGATGGTAGATGTACAGATAAAAAGATTTCATGAATACAAACGACAACTTTTAAATGTATTGCATGTTATTACACTTTATAACCGAATAAAAGATAATCCTCAATTGGAGATGTCTCCACGAACAGTAATCTTTGGCGGTAAAGCAGCACCTGCTTATTACACGGCTAAACTTATCATTAAACTAATAAACTCTGTTGGTAAAGTTATTAACTCAGATAAAGATGTTGGAGATAAAATAAGAGTTGTCTTCCTAAAAAATTATTCTGTAACACTTGCAGAAAAGATCATTCCAGCATCCGAACTTTCAGAGCAAATTTCGATGGCTGGGTTAGAAGCATCAGGTACCGGAAATATGAAGTTTGCGTTGAACGGTGCTTTAACAATTGGTACTATGGATGGAGCAAATATTGAAATAAAAGAAGAAGTTGGTAATGAAAATATT
>JBATTD010000526.1:0-2110 GCA_049670345.1 Ignavibacteriaceae bacterium | reverse complement strand
GGTAAACCATCAATTGATACAAACGGAATAGGTCCACTGAAACTTAAGTAAATTGTATTATCCGGGACCGTTGTGTAATCATAGACCTGGTTTTGTCTATATGGTGTCCACCAATTGGGATCCAAAGTACCATCCGGTAATGTATTGTTGATAATTTCTAAGTGAGTTCTTTGAGAATCAATTTGGGTGACTCCATTTACTTCCTTATAGTAAATGTTTTGATCGTACAAATTATTTCCGAAATGATGCTGGCCTGGTATTCCATAAATATATTCCACTGAACCATGATAATCCTCGGTTCCGCTTCTTGTAACTGTATTAATAATTGCGGCTTGTACATTTCCATATTCTGCAGGAAATCCACCGGTATTAACTTGAATTTCCTGAACAGAATTTATATTTACATTTGTAAAAGCACTCCCCCAGTCAACTCTACCAGCAACTAAAGTAGAAGTTCTTGTTCCATCCAGATACCAGGCAATTTGAACTTGCTCACCGCCCCTAACCGAATATCGTGTTTCACCTTTTCCTGCAGATCCCAGTCCGCCTACAACCGGAATCGGATCAAGAAATACTCCTGTCTGAAGCACCACAGCGTCAATGGCACTGATAACCGGGTACGCTTCCATATTCTCAAAACCAAGAATTTGAATACTTGATGTAACATCTTTCTGTACAACTTGCCGCTTTGCAGAAACAACTACTTCTTCCTGAAGTTCGATTGTCTGCTCCTGGAGTTCAACGTCAATTGTTGTTGTAAGATCAACCATAACTTTTACGGTTTTAAAAGTAATTGATTGATAACCAATCATTGAAAATTTCAATTCGTACTCGCCGGGAGGAACCTGAAAAATGAAATAGTCACCGTTTACATCAGCAGCTGCACCGAGTGTTGTACCCACCACAAGCACATTAACTCCGGGTATAGATTCTCCGGTAGCTTTGTCAATCACATTCCCTTTTATTTTACCGTGTGAACCGGCAAACGTGTGGAATGAAACTGCAAACAAAAATATGAGAGATAGTTTAATTATTACAGAGGCACAAGATTTCATCTATCCTCCACCCTTAATTAGAATTGTGTTTTTTCTTTTCATCACTCTTTAATTCCACTCATTGTAAATGCTTGAATAAAGTATTTTTGGAATAAGAAAAATATTATTATGATAGGCAACATCATCAAAACGGATGCAGCCATCAGAACAGAATACTCTGGATTCATTTGCCCGGCATACTGGGCAATTCCTAAAGCTAATGTCCCCTGTGCTTTTTCCGATAAATAAATCAGCGGTCCTAAAAAGTCATTCCACGAAAACATAAAAGTTAAAATTGCTACAGTAGCCAAAGCTGGTTTTGCCAGTGGCAATACAATAGACCAATAGATGCGTAATTCAGAACAACCATCTATCCTCGCAGCATCGAGTAAGCTTTTTGGAATAGACATGAAAAATTGCCTTAATAAAAATATATTGAATGCGCCGCCACCGAAAAATGCAGGAATTGTTAATGGCTTTATAGTATTCAACCATCCAAGCTCTTTAAACATAATAAAAAGCGGTATCATTATAACCTGCATAGGCAGCATCATAGTAGCAATTACAAAAACGAAAATAGCGTTTCTTCCCGGCCATTCCAAGCATCCAAAAGCGTAAGCAACAATGGAACTTGAAAGAACAGTACCTATTATCGTAATGAGTGAAATGACAACTGAATTTTTCAAATATGATAGAAATGGAATTTTCTCAAACACCTTCAGATAATTATCAAATTTCCATATTTCAGGCAGCCATTGATAAGAAAATACTGCAGACTCTGGTTTTAATGATGTAGATAATACCCATAAGAATGGAATGATAAACATTACTGCAAAAAGTGTAAGAAGAGAGAATATCATTATATTTTTTTTACGGTTTTGATTCATTGCAATTCTCTTACTTTGCTCCTTCACCTTCGTAATAAACCCAGCGCTTACTACCTTTAAATTGTATAAATGTTATTATCATAGTAATTATAAATAATATCCACGCCATTGCCGATGCGTATCCCATTTCAAAATTATCAAATGCTTTATTGTATAAATATAAATTGTAAAAAAGGGTTGAGTTAAGTG
>JBATTD010000525.1:0-3126 GCA_049670345.1 Ignavibacteriaceae bacterium | reverse complement strand
CTTTTGCTATTCCGTCTATATCTATCTCTCTGTCGAAGACATTCTCAAATTTTTCTTGATACTTTTTATCCTTGCTTAAAGTGTTAACAACATTTTCTAGATTATTCTCAAAAACATTTTCATCCTCAATATGATCGGTAATTACTTGTTCGATACTTTGTGCTCTTCCGTCCCCAAAATATTCCTGCCCAAATACTCTGTTTAATAATGTAATGGTATTCCTTTTCGATTTTAAACCGAATACTCCGGAAGCAAAATATCTTCCATCAGAGAAACCTAAAATTGGACTGTGGCAAAAATCACAAGAGACTGTTCCGTCAACTGACAATCTTCTATCGAAGAACAAGTCTCTGCCCAGCGCGATCTTTTCTTTTGTAGGAGGATTGTCAGAGGGAATGAATTGCTCAAGGGTTTCTAAACCGAGCGGTGTTTTTAATTTTTTAATGACTTTATCGGAGTTATTTTTTGAAGAGCAGCCTCCAATAAAAATGATTATACTAAGCAGAACAATATTTGTGATATTAGATATCAAATTTTAATTTCAATTTTTTTTTCGGAAAGAACTATATCTTTTAATTTCCATTTTTTCATTTTTGCCCAGGTTTTAAATGTACGCCGGTAAATTAATAGGCAGTCCACAGTGAAAGTACCGTTAGATTTATCTAATTGAAATTCGTATGTACTTTTATCTTTTTTCAACGCGGGAATTCTTGTATCAGATTTTATTTTAACGGTCCTCCATTGAGGTGCGGGAAATATTTGCTGACTTTTTGTATCTACTTTAAATCTTTCATATTGTGTCCAACTTTCAAATAATATTTTGGCAAAGCCTTTTCCCGGAAGCCCTTCATAATTACCTTCTGTAACAGCACCTCTTCCGCCCCAAAATGGAATTACATTTTCACCCATGTACTTTAATTGATTACCATCGGAATCGAAGGCACGGACAATTAAAATCATGTTTCTCATTGGCTGGTCTGTAGGTACATGATGACCTGCCCCTACGTTTTCAATTTCTATTTTTACTTTCAGATTATTCCCGCTAACAGATGTGTTTACCCTCATCTCAACTGCAGAAGCCAGAAATGAGCTATCCCTTGAACCGGGCTGACCATGAGTGGGAATTGTGGTTGGGTCTCTTTCCACTCCGCCTTTACCGGGTGCGAAATTAGTCGTAATACCGTCCGGTGTCATATGGCAATCCTGGCATTCAACACCTTCTTCCGAATAAGGACTTGCAAGCCATTCTGTATATGATTCATAAATTGGCACACCCCAATATCCACCTAGGTGGCATGGGGCACAAAAAATACTTTTTGAAATTTTAGTAGAGTAAATATCCGGATCAGGTACATCAGTATAAGGTCCGAAAAATATTTGATGATCTTCAGGTGGACGCAGCAATTCCATGTGCATAACGCCCGTTACAACGCTGGTGTTTTCTTTTAGCTTAATATCTTTTACTTTATGACAGAAATCGCAGGATACACCTAATGTATCAACTCCCTCAAGATTGTTCATATCGATACCCAAGTAGTTATTAACTGCCGCGGTTGGCGCATGACAATTAGCACAATTACCGTTTGAGTGAGGGTAGTCAAGTTTATAGCCTGGCTGAACCGCTTGGTTTCCTTCTAAATCGGTTCCATTGTAAATACTTAAGAATAATTCGTTATTTGCCGATTGAGCATGTCCGTTATTCGACCATTGTTTATATATTATGGACGCATGGCAATCACCGCAGTTTTTTATATCATTATTGGGATTGGGAACAGGATCTACCCACACATAATCAGGGTTATCTTTTTCAGGCAGATTAGCCAATACAATTTCAACGAATCTGGTACCCGATTTAACTTCCATTCCGCCATTAAAAAATCCTTCTTTCCAGGCAGTGAGCAGATTAGAAACTTGTTCCGTTTTTAGTATAATTTCAAACCTGCCTTCATCATCAGAGAGCACAAAATTTTCTGATGCCTGCCAGCGTATCACCGCACCAGTAACCGGTGTACTGCCATCGGTAACAATTCCTTCTATTAATCGTTCAGTTTGGCTAAAGAAAAGTGACTGGCAGAAGAGACAAAATATTAGAATATACTTCCCCTTAATAATAGAAATACTTAGTTTGCACTTTTCTAGAATAATCACCCTTCGATGTCCCTGAAATAGTTTGAATATAGATAATTATCTCTTAAGCTCAACTCTGATTTGCATCGGGTTAAGTTAATAGATCGATTTTAACACATTTTAAAAATAGTAAATTTTATCTTCAATGGAACCCCAAAAAAAGGTAAAATTGTGTGCTTTTAGGAATTGTTGGATTTGTGATTTGTATATGGTAAGACAAATTCAAACTGGTAGTATAAATTCTTATTTAAATATTCATTTAAAATTTCGGATATTTTCTCTCTTCCAATAATTGATTTAAACGATTTCTCTCTTTTTATTGCCCCAACTATAGAGGGATAAGTTTCCTGATAGATTAGTACCCAAGATTTGTATGGATAAGTTGATTTTTAGTTTTACTTGTCTTGGGATAAAATAACCTGCTGTCGAGACAATTAATTTGATCTGTATAAGTTGGATTAAGAACTTGACAGTATAAAATTTAAATATAAAATCATTTTTAATATGGCGGAGAGGGCGGGATTCTGCACCCCCTCTCCGTTTTCTCTCATTTTGGCTTATTTTCAAAGATTTTGATGAGCGCCTCTCCAAAAAGTCTCCAATTGACTCCCCTAATTATATAGAATACTATTTCTGTTTTAGATTTTAATCACCCATTCACTACTGATCTCTGATAATAAGGTTTTAATGTGCTAGTATCTTATTAGATGTTTGTTGGTGATCATTTCGCTGAACATTTCAAAGGATATGCTTTTATTTTAATTGCAAAATCAAGAAACCGACTGATGAGAAATCAGGGCGATTGGTAAATAAAGGTATTCAATTAGTTCAAGAGTTTAACAGAACCGAACACATATTAATCTATAAGCACTTACAGACGTTCCACAAAATTATAACATAAAACGTCGTGTCTAGTCTGGAATCGGAGGAATTTTATGAACACGGCAAAATTTTCACTCAAATGAAAAAGACCGCCAAATGACGGTCTCTCAGTAATCT
>JBATTD010000524.1:0-4020 GCA_049670345.1 Ignavibacteriaceae bacterium | reverse complement strand
ATTTTGCTCAATGGCTAGCAAAGTTAATAAAGCTTCAATGGTAGATTCTGCACCGGAATTCAAATTAACATCGAATTCAGAGTTTATACCGTCAAAGCATCTGCCGTTTGAAGGGTCATACATTTGCTTTTCAGCAACATTTTTACCAAAAAACCATTTAGTAAATTCTATAGATTTAAATACATAAGCAGAATCACGTGTTAATTCAAATGCTTCGAGACAGGCAAAAATGATTGGTCTGAAGTTGTATGCTATCTGAGAAAATTTATTTTTTTTAGAAAGCCTAAATGAGTCATCATCTTTTTCAATTGCAAAACTACTTAAAAAATTCTTGTCTAGTAGGTAATCATAAAAGAAATTTATTTCATTCAATGCGGCAGTCTTAAGATCAGCCCTTTCCAGAATTTTTGATGCTTTTAATAATGCGTATGACTGGCTATTACCGTAAGCATGCCATACGTTTTGCCAGCTTAGAAAAGCATAGAACGGAACTTTTAATGAATCTCCTTTTTGCATTGCTAATATACCATCGCATAGATTGTTTATGTAATAAGTAACACTGGTATCCTTTGTTTCTAATGAATAATTCAGAAGGGCAAGTATCAAAACCGAAGCCTGATCGCTTGCGGTTTCAGAGGGCAGCCAAACAGGAAATTCGAATCCATTTATTTTTTTAATTATTCTTTCTGTTGGCAATGTTTTTTTTGTCGCTTTAACAGAATTTACTAAACCGGATAAAATTTGCTTGGCAAATTCCATATCCACATCTTTAAATATTTTATAGCCTTCCGATAAAGCCCACATTGCTCTCCAGCTCCACCAGTTGGGCTGATTGATACTGTTCATGTGAGTTTTATTAATTGAATAATCATCAAAAATAAAATTGTAGAAAAATCCATTTTCAGATTGCATAAAAAGTAAGAACTCAATCAGATGTTCAGCTTTTTTAAGATATTCAATGTTATTATTAGCTTGATAATGTCTTAAATAAAAGATTAAAGCACGTGCGGCATCATCTACACAGGCAATACCTTCATCATCATCCCCGACCCATTTGTAGTCAGGATATTCACTATAAATGTATATTATTCCCAGGGTTTTTCCTGACACGTTGATTTCTTCATATAGATCATCGAGGTGAGATGAGTTAACTATAGATTCTTCATTAGTTGTCTTTTCATTTATTCCAGATTGACAGGATGTGATTAACAGAAAAGAGAGTGATAAAATAATTTTAATCAGCATTATTATTTGCTTTCTCTAAACAGATTGATACCAAATAATCTTTAGTAGTAGTAGCCAGACAAATATTAAGATCGGCGCCGGAATAATAAATTTTTATTTCCCCATCCGGTTCCTCAATCCAACCATTTGAAAAAACAACATTCCCAACATCACCAACTCTTTCAAAATCATAATCCGGCACAATAATCGGTTCTGATGTTTTACCCTTAACGAGCCACGGTTTTTCGAGATCCAGCAAAACAACACCTAATTTATACATTGCTCCGAATGTGAGTTGCCTGACGCCGTGATAAAGCATTAACCACCCTACATCCGTCTTTATTGGATTACTTGATGAACCAATTTTATGATTTTCCCATGTACCGAGTGTTGGCTCCATCAGTACCCTATATGAACCCCAATGAAATAAATCCGGACTTTTACTTATCCAAATATCATTTCTAATTTCTGCGGAAGGTCTGTCAACTTTCCAATAATATCCATCAATCATCTCAGGAAATAAAGAGCAGTCTTTATTTGATGGTTCGGAAATAGGACCGTGAATAATGAATTTTTCGAAGTCCTGAGTTTCAGCTAATATTACAAGTGGTTCGTATTTCGAGTATCCAGTATATGTTAGATAATATTTATCATTTATCTTCGTAATTCTAGGATCTTCAATACCCCATTCCACATACTTGTAAAATTCGTTGTGATCTTCCGGCTGGAGGGTTGGTTTTTGCGCCACCGTAAAATTAACACCATCGGTACTTTCAGTTAATGTTAGGGAAGATCTTCCATTTGGCATTTCAGTTCTACAAAGAAGTAAATATTTACCATTAATTTTTATTGCCCCAGCATTGAAGATGCTGTTTACTTTGAATGGTACATTATCTTTAGTTAATATTGGGTTTTGATCGTATTTTATAACGCCCTTTTTCATAATTCCTAACTCATATTATTCTTTTATTCCTGTAGATGCCATGCTCTGTATAAAATATTTTTGGAAGAACAGGTATGCCAATATTATTGGCAATGCTAATATTGTTGCTGATGCAAGCTTTACTCCTAACTGCGATTCAGCTCTTCCTCCTACAACAAAAAGAGTTACTAATTGAGGCATTGTCATTAGTTCTTCATTTCTAATCACTATCAGCGGCCAAAGAACTTCGTTCCACGAAGCCATAAAGGTTATGATTCCAACCGTAACTAAGGCAGGTATAGCGTTAGGCCAAAGAATTCTGAAGATTATTGTCAACTCATTACATCCATCTATTCTTGCTGCATCTATTAAATCTTGAGGAATGCTTTTAAAATATTGCCGGAACATAATTATGCTTAATGCATTCATTAAATAGGGAACGATCAAGGCTAAATATGTATCAACCCAACCAAGTTTAACCATGATAATATATTGTGGAATTAAAGTTATCTGGAACGGTAACGTCATCGTAAAAATGATAATGTAAAAAATTAGATTCCTTCCTTTGAATTCTAATCGAGATAATGCATAACCAACCATCGAACCAAAGATAAGTACACCTATCGTTACTGATGAAGCTACTAGTATGCTGTTCAGAAGAGCTCTGCCAATAGGGATTTTATCAAACATTTGTGTGTAACTATTTAATGAGATGGAGGAAGGCATTATGGTGAGATCACTGATATCACTCTCCGGCACCAATGTGGCGGTAATCATCCATACAAATGGATAGATAAACATTAAAGCTCCAAAAACAAGTAAGAGATAAAAAATTGCTTTTTTCATACTAGCTACTCTTATTTTTCAATAAATTTCTTTTGAATAATTACCACACCTAAAATTATAAGCGCAAAGAACAAACCTAATGTTGCCGAATAACCCATATGATAGTAAAAGAAACCCTGCTTATAAATATAGAGTACTGCAGAAAGTGTACTATTAAGCGGGCCTCCGCCTGTTAATATATACGGCTCGATGAATAATGAAAAGCCGCCTACAGTAGATAAAATAACAACAAGAAAGATCGTCGGATTTATCATTGGCAAAGTAATATTAAAAAACTTTTGCCAGTGGGATGCACCTTCCAAATCGGCTGCTTCGTAATAATGCTTTGGTACTGTTTGAAGACCCACTAGAAATAGAACAATGTATAATCCAACATTCTTCCATGTAGCCATTAGTGCTATGGATGGCATTGCAATTTTGGGATCTACTAGCCAACCTACTTTACCTAAACCAAGAGTAACGAGAAATCTATTCAACAATCCCGTATCGAACCCATACAATTGCTCCCATAAAATTGTAACAACAACTCCGGAAACGACGACAGGTAAAAAGAAGGCAGCCCTGTAAAATCCCCGGAATTTTATTTTTTGATTTAATACCTCTGCCAAAAACAGCGCAACAATTATCTGAAGTGGAATATGAATTAAAAGAAAGATTAATGTGTTTAATATAGATTTTAGGAACAGTTTATCCTGAAATAACCTGATATAATTATTTAGTCCTGTATATTCCATTGGTGCAATAATATTCCACTTATGAAAGGTTAGAACTATCGAGAACACTACAGGAAATGCAATGAATACAAAAAAGTGTAAAAGATAAGGTGAAACTAATAAGTACGGTGTTATTCTTTTTTTCATTATTTCAAATACTTATTCAAGAAAGAGTAAATTGACTGCATGCTCAGCATCTTTGAGTGCCTCTGCAGGAGATTTTACATCGAAAATAACACACGCCTCATACTCTTGCGATATAATATCAAATATTTCTTTTAACACCGGAGATGAATCTGTTCCTCTTACATAATT
>JBATTD010000523.1:0-4268 GCA_049670345.1 Ignavibacteriaceae bacterium | reverse complement strand
GATGAGTTGAGAATAATGGTTTTACGATAGAATCCCCATATTCAATTCTAAAACTCATCCTGTTACTAATATCGGAGAAATCTTTCACAGAAATCAAACTGTTTGCATTTGTGTTTGTTCTCGTGTTAGGCCGGGTTTCTTTGTTAAAAAGATTTTGATAAAGATCTGCTGGATTGGAAGCATGCCACAAGTCTTCTTCTGTACCTTCGCCAATTACTAAATCACCAAAAATTGTTTGGAATTCTTCACCAATATCCTGCACACCATCAGCCTCTTCAACATCAATACCTCTTCGCTTTTTATCTGTGTTGACTTTGTTTTCAGCAATTTTATCGTTTATAATATTTTCATCAATGTGCCAGATCAGAATGCCGTTTCCGGGTACCGCCCAATCAAATTCATCTACATCCAAAATGACACCCGCTAAAGAATCAACATCAAAACTGAGGTAGCCAGTTGTATCTTTTGTAAAAATTTTGGTTATAGTATTTCCATTAACAATGTAGGTTACTGTTGAACCATCATCATTAGCATCACGGTTTCTGTTTTCAATTAAATAATATTCCGATGAATTTAGTGGAACTTTAAGAATTACCGTATCACCAATTTCTGCTGCAAGTTTTGTTACAAGCGAAACATCGGCATTACCTAATTCAACAGTTACAGGATCAGCCCATCCTAAAAATATTTTTGACCAGGGTGACGGTTCCGGCGGGTAAGTTCCACCATACGCAAATATTCCCTGTCCATCCATTAATCCAAATCTTCCGATTGCACTCAAACCTGTTTCCGTATCGAACAAATCGGGTAAACCTAAATGGCTGCCAACGCTTGCACAAAGCAACCCGTTAATTGTAATTTCAAAAAGAAAAGTCGCCGAAATTGTTTGCAATTCCCTGCTTTCGGTTTCGGGCATTATCATACTGTTAGTAATATTAAAGCTTCCGCCAGAAACTTGTATGCCGTTAAAGTCTTCACCATAAATTTCTTTAAATGATTTATCACTTAAATAAACTGACGGGAGGTCCCTTTCATTGCCAATACTTCCTGGTAAAGAAATATCTCTACCCACCCCAGCATGAAAAATTGTAAAAAGATCGTAAGAGCTGAAATCACGCCCGGGGTATAATTGATCGGCGAGTGTCCATGCCTCAACGGCAAAATTTCCGATTGGAGTGAAGTCATCCGAACCCGGCAGTGGGGAATAATTCCTCATTGTTTGTGTAACTGAAAATGTATCAGGTAAGACAGTAAAGTCAATATATAGATTATTGTTGGATACCTTATGAAAATAGTTGCGCACAAACAAGAGATGATCATTAAAATATTGTGCATCGTGAGGTAAAGGATCTAAAATTGTGCTGCCGTAATCTACTGAATAGATTGAACCAAACTTTCCGTTACCAAATGTTGCACCATCCCTGTCCTCCTGAAAGTTAACCATTATGGCAAGAATTTTTAAAGTATCATTAGCATCGGCATTAACATTTGCCAATGGTTGACCTTTGAAATTAACTTTAAAAGTTTGGGCAGATAAACCTGTCTGTCCGACAGGCAGGCTGCCCAAGCTTATTATTAGAATAAAAACCGAAAGGATTATTTTCATCATTTAAGTTAGATACCCCGAGGGAATCCCCTAACTTGATCCGGGATTGATCCCCATCCAATAAGAACTGTAAATCTCAATGTATCATCCAATGGATGATTACTTTCAGCTGAACTTAGATAACTGAAATCGAAGCCATAAATATCATAACGAATACCTGCACCGAAAGTATAGAATTTTCTGTTACCAAAAGAAGGGTCTTCATAGAAAAATCCTGCTCTTAAAGCAAAGAGGAAATCACCCGGAGAACCATACCAGTATTCTAATCCCATAGATGTAACAATATCTCTCAACTCTTCACTGAATGTTTGATCACCCCATGCTGTAAAAATGGCTTCATAAAATTCATCGGACTGATTTGTTGTATCGCGGCTGACCAATAGTTTGCTGAAATCTAAAGTATAGATCAATGAGTTAAATTCGTCGTTGACGATTTGGAATGCAAAACCGATACGAAAATTTGTTGGGATGGGATCTGACTGATCTTGATCAATATAAGTAATTTTAGGACCAAGATTACTCAGGTTTGCACCAATACTAAATCTGTTCCCAAATTCTGCTCCGAAAATATTTAAAGTGGATGGTCTCCACATCCCTGCAATATCAAAACTTACTGAAGTTGCAACGCCGGTACCTTGCTCTTCACTAACTGACTCATCAGAAAGACGGCTATGAATTACTCTGAAGTTAAAACCAAGTCCCCAATCTGTGCCTAGTTTGGTTGCATAACCTAAAGTTAAAGCTGCATCAAAAGCGCGGAATTTTCCAATTGGTGTCGGATCAATCGGACCTGTTCTGATAAACTCTCCAAAGTTCATATACGTGATACTACCCGTAATACTTCCGCCGATATCTTCAATATATGTTCTGTAAGTCAAATAATCATAAAACAGATCGAGATTAAATGCAGGAAGCCAGTTACTATGCGTAATGCTTAATTCTGATCCAGTTAAAAATGCAATACCTGCTGGATTCCAGAAAATAGCCGCAGAGTTATCAGCTAATCCAGTACCAGATTCGCCAATACCACCTGCGCGTGAATCGGGTGCTAACAATAAGAATGGTACAGCAGCTTCGCCTTGTGCATAAATTATTTTCGGGAGCCCCAAAAACATGACGCTGACCATCAATAGACTAAATAAAGTTTTCATCTTTTTTTTCCTCCGATGAAATTTTGTTTCATGGAATTTCATATTATCACCACTTTAATTAAGAAATATAAAAAAAATACAATTAAAATAATTTCATTACTAAAAAATAATTATCTGATTACAGCCATTTTTCCAATAACGCTCTGGTTGAAATCTCCATCCTGTGTTTTCACAATAATTTTATATAAATAAGTTCCGTTTGCAAGAACATCACCATCTTCATCTCTGCCATCCCAATTTAACTTTACAAATTTTTGATCAACATTTTCAACATCAATTTGTTTTATCATTCTTCCGGCAATAGTATAAACCTTAATGTCTACATCAATTGTTCTATTAAGATTATGCTGAAAGGTAAACGTAGTATTATTACTAAATGGATTGGGATAGTTATAAACATCCCTTACAACAAGTTGGTCATTACTTACTACTGTAAAAAATGATTCTTCGCTGGAGAAATTATTAAACACATCCCATGCTTTTACTAATAAACTGTAGTCACCCTCATCCATTTTAACGAATTCATAATTAATTTCGCCTGCTGTACCGCCTGCATCCAATTCGCCCTTAAAAAAGTTAGTAAAATCAATCGGGGCTGCTTCATCATCGTTCAATATACCTTCCAGCTTGTGTCCTACTCCTGTTCCGGTAGTGTTTAAACCTGTTTCATCATTAAGTTTAACAATTAAGGTAGGGTCGGGACCAACCAAATAAGCATTATAAAAAGTTGCATCATCAAAAAATATTTCTATTTCAGGTCCATTGCCATCATCTACTGCAGTTGTATCTGTTCCGCCAACAATTATCTGCTTAGTAAAAGCAAGTCCGTCTTCATCATCATCAAAAAAGTAAAAAATAACTTTACCATTTTTATTTTCGTAAGAAATATCTTTTGGAACAACAAAATTTGTAGTGAATTCGCCATTGTTTACAGAAACACTTCCTCTGAAAATAACACCACCCTGAATAACCATGGGATAATTACCTATCTGCTCTAACAGTTTTATCCTTTCGGAATCAAAAATTGTTAGTATGCCTTCACCATTAAAATCATTCCACTTTTCATTTTCAGGTGTAAGAATCGTTCCTGCTATTTCAGTCTTACTAAGTGCCCTAATTTGAACTTCGGCAACAAGCGGTTGACCATTTATTGTATCAACTTTTCCTTCATACTGGGGTACCTGTAATCTTAAAGCAGGGTCCCCAAACAGATGATATTTTTTATCGTTCGTCCCATTAAAACTTTGTCTTGTATTAAAATAACTTATACCTAAAGTTCTGATAAGATTCAATGTATCTCTGGGGGAAGCAAGTAAATCTAATATAAACTGGTAATTTAGTTGATGATTTTGACCTGAGAATACCAATCTTGCCGAGTTTAAACTACCTATAGAGCCTGCATTTTTTAGAAAGAGCAATTCCTCCGCGCCACTTTCAAAATTTGGAATATCGTAATACGCAAAATCGCAGGTTGCAGCTACAAGGAAAAAGTATTCGGAATTATGCAACTG
>JBATTD010000522.1:0-2989 GCA_049670345.1 Ignavibacteriaceae bacterium | reverse complement strand
TTATTACTATCGCTAAAAACACAATAACTATCCTGATCTGAAAGAATTAAATCTTCACCATTTGCATCTTTCAAAGGCCAACCAAGAGTTGGATTCCAATAAATCGGGTTATCGCTGAATGCAATCCTTGCAGAGTCACGAAGATTATATCCACCCACAGCTTCCCATTCTTCATTGGTGATATATCTTCCCTGTACAACGTTACCAGGAATTCCTGCAAACTGGTTAATCCGGTATATGTAATGCTTTGTACTGTTGATTGGGAACTCACCTGAAGGACCCTGAGTTAAAAATCTTGGATAAAGTTTTCCTCTGTTTTCAAAAAATAAACCTATGTTACTGGCATTATGAATTCCTGCTGCCCGGTCTTCAATACCTTGAACTTTTTCCAAATCATCAGGCATAAGTTCATCACCATCTTTTCCCACCTGTGCAAGTAACACTGTTGTGCACCAAAGTGTTAGAAGGAGAACTATATTTGTATTAAAGTTGAATTTCTTGATCATTGTTATACCTTATTTTAGAATTCAATAGAAGCACCCAGTCGAATCACTCTTGGAGGCCCATAGTTTGATGGATCCCTCATATACTCTTCCGAATATCCTCCTTCAAAAGTAAAATCCGGATCGCTTGTGTCACGATAAACGTAAAGTATATTAAGATGATCGGTCAAATTATAAATCTCAGCGAAAATTCTCATATTAATAGTGCTGAGAATGTTAAAAGACTTGCCAATAATCAGATCAATTGTATAAATGCCGGGTTGCCTTAATGAGTTTCTTTCTACATATCCAACATCTCTCCCTGAAGGAGTATAAGGTGCCCCTGAACTCGCCCTAAGTATAATGCTAAAATCCATATTCTCGAAAATCGGAGCGCCGAAGATTATTGGTCCTTCTTCATCTGGTATCCTGAATGAAGCTGAGGCATTCAACACATGCGTTCGGTCGAAATTAAGATAATATAATTGTGTTGATTCTTGTGTGCCGGGATACTGTTCAGTTTCAGAAGAAGCGCTTCCTTTAGCAACCATATAAGTATATGTCAAACCTCCGGAAAAATATCTGTCAGGTCTTATATCCAGAGTGAATTCAAAGCCTTTTACATTTGCATAATCTTCGTTTACATATAAGGTATAACCGGTATACCTTCCTTCAACAAAAGGAAAATAATAACGTGTGCCTATATAATCTGTAAGGTCTCTGTAATATGCAGTAAGATGTGCTGCTATCCTATCTGAAAACTGATGTGATACGCCAACCTCGTAGGAGATTGTTCTTTCAGCATCCAGATTTGCCTGACCAAATAACGGTTCTCTTACATTCAGGTCGTACAGATTGTTCTCGAACAAGTTCTGAAATTTAGGGATCTGAAAGAAATGACCATAAGAAAAGTGAAGTTTGGTCCTGTCAGAAATTGGATGAGCAATTCCAATCCTTGGCGATAGTTGGTTTTTTGGGCCTGCATTTACTAATGAATTCGGATCGAGCGGATTGGAACGAAAAGTCACATTTGCGTTTGAGTAGTCATACCTTAATCCCAGATTAAGTATAAGATATGGGAGCTCAATTTTATCCTGAATATATGCCGCTATTTCAAAAGGCTGAGTATTGTAATCATCTATATAAGGAAAGTTTCTCTTGGGATCGTATATATAATATAGTTTTAACCAGTGCTGCTGAAACTCTCCTCCGAATTTAACTTCATTCACCTCATCAATTTGCCAGACAGCATCCGCTTTAAAATCTGCTGTTACAGTTCTGCTATCTGTTAATTCGACCGGATCCGCAAGCTTATAAAACTCAAATCCATCTCCATATTCACTAAAGTATTGCCTTTGACTAGATGGTAAATATTGTGAAGTATCCTTATCTATTCCCGAGTAATATCCCTGATTAAAGTAAGAACCTCTTAAATCATAAAAGAAATTATTTGATGTTGTGTGAGTAAATGTAAGCGAAGTTTGCCAGCTATCAGATCTTCTTCTTAAATACTGCTCTGGAATGTATTTGTAAGAGTGATCATACCCTTGTCTCTGGCTTTTGCTTCCCCTGTTCTGAAGAGAAATTTTTGCCAATGGAATAACAGTAGCGGTTAATTTTGAAAAGAATGAACTAAACTTATTATAACCATAAGGGAGGTAGCTTCCACGATTATCAACTTCACCTGAGATAAAAAATTTCAACTTGTTTGTAAATAAAGGACCACTAAAACTTCCATTTACCCGTGATTCGTGGAGATCACTATATCTATCTAAACCAAATTCACTCGTTCTCGCCTCCAACTTGCCTGCGAATTTATCATCACCATCTCTAGTTACTATATTTACCACGCCACTTAGTGCATTGCCATATTCAGCATTAAATGTACCACTAAGTAAACTCATTTCCTGGATAGCATCATTTCCAATTTCTAAACTTAAATTGCCAAGTAATGGATCTTTAACATAAATCCCATCAACTAGGTAAGCAACCTCATTAGAGCGTCCTCCTCTTATGTGCAGATTGTTGTTACCTGTTTCAACTACACCGGCTTGCAGTGATAGAAGTTCAGTGAATGTTGATACAGGAAGTGATTCAATCTGATCTCTTCTTATAACAGAAATTCTGCTTGTTACGTCTTTTTGTATCATTGGAGTTTGGGCAACTACAAGTACTTCATCTACAACAATTGATTCGGTGCTAAGTACAACAGGTAACAAAGTGGTTTGATCCACAATAATGCTAGCACCAGTAATTAATTTACTTTCGTATCCAATATAACTTACCTTTACGGAATAATCTCCAGGCGGAATATTAAGAATTACAAAATTACCATTAACATTAGTTGCAGCACCGAGATCGGTTCCGGATATTAAAACATTTGCACCAATAAGTGGCTCACCAGTCTGTGCATCAGTAACCGGTCCAGATAATTTCCCTGTTGTGCCGGCATAAATAAAAAAAGGAGTTAAAATAATAAGCAATAATATTTTTTTCATCTTCAGTTC